>CAYPSP010000230.1:0-2502 GCA_964413335.1 uncultured Dehalococcoidales bacterium | reverse complement strand
GGAATTGTTGATTTCCCTTTGTATCTGGCGTGAATACTATTATGAGTTCTTGCAGAAGCAAGCAGGGATATAGTGTTACTGGCGCTATATGTTTTTACAAAGAATCCCTGCATAGGTGGAATTATACCGGTAACATCACTAGGAACCCCTACATCATTTATATAAGTACACTGTACATTATTTCTGGTAAAATAAAGACCTTTGCTGGTTTCGTCAGGGTAAGAAGCGTCATCAATAATTTCATCCCAGTCAAGCCCAGATGGGAATGGATTTCCAAGAAGGTTAAACCCGCTATAGGACAGATTATCACCGAAACGTAATATAGTGTCTTTATCAGAGTACCCTAGTTGACCTGAAATTGTGATTTCATTATTTGCATTATCATAAAAATTATATCCTCTACCTGGGCTAAGTACAGTAAACTTTGCTCCAGTCGTCTCTGGGCCTGGGTAAATATAGCCGTCATAAGCTATCCAGCCTTGGTTACCATCAGCGTATAAATTCTCATGGAACTGAGCAAGATTATATGTTACAGCAGAGAATGGGGTGACTGCGGGTTTAGTATAAAAAGGTGACGAGATATAATGCCATTTGTAGGTGGTTGAAGTTCCGCCTCCGGTAAGATAAATATCTACAATTGCAGAAACGTCTGTGCTATTAATAATCAATGAACTTATATTTGAAGCATCAGATCTGAGTCGAAGATCTCCGGTAGTGGTAAGGGTCCCAAATGTGGCTTGTGCTCCTGGATCTAATACCATACCATAATCAGCACCGATTGTATAATTTTGTGAAGAAGAACCCGTAGGATAATTTGATGCTCCGGTTGGAATAACAATATTCTGAGAGGAAGTAGGAACTCCTAGAACCCAATTAGCGGTAGTACCCCAAGCTGTAGAAGAAGCTGTTGTTTTCCACTGATTGTATTGAACTTCGTAAGCTCCAATATCAGTAGTTCCAACTCGACTATTACCATCGAAATCTGTTGTTGGAGCGCCTGTATTAGTACCTGCATCCCGACAGGGAGAAATGACTTTTATTGACCAGTCTGATCCGTCTGTAGCATTGAAATATGGTCCATAAGGATTTAACCCTGTATTAGATGAATTAAGGTTTATTGTATTAGTACCTGTAGTTGAGCCTTGGATTGCACAGTTGGTTAATCTTGTAGATGATCCCCCAACTATTTGAGAGGAAGATCCCCAAAATATGCAGTTGGTAGCGTTTGGACTACCTGCGCCATAGAATTGAATTCCATCACCAGGATGGTTAGAATCGTTATTAACAAAAGTGCAATTATACAATTTTACTGATGTTGAAGCTTGTAAGGCAACCCCTCCTCCTGTATAAGCAGTTTTAGTTGTCCCATATCCAGCGACATTACTATCGAAAATACAATTTTCTATTGATGCATCTGAACCATCCCAGCAATATATACCACCACCTCCATTATCTGACTCATTTTCAAAAAAAAGACATTTTTTAATTAGTGGGCCTTTATTTTTATTAACAAAAATTGCTCCTCCCCACTCTCCAGTATTATATGAGAATTCAGAGTTTGAAATTCGAATTTTATCAATACCTATATGTATTGCTCCACCATATCCAGCGGTGGATGAAAGATTTTTTACGTATCCATTTTCAAATACGGAATAATCTATAATTGAACTATCGGAAGCCGTTGTATTTTCAAATGATATATGTCTCCAGGTTTCTCCAGATTCACCAAAAACATGATCTTTATCCCTGTCTGCTGTAAAAATTATACTATCAGAAGAAGTTCCACTTGTATTTAAAGTTCCTGTTAAAGTAATTGTAATTCCATAATTACCAGTAAAAATAATATATACACCATCGTTATTACCGGCATTAGAACCATTTGTATTTGGTTCAATAGTAAGTGATGCACTATTGCCTATGGTAATATTTCCATTAATGTATACAGTATCATAACTATCCCAGGTAATATCGCCTGAAACTGCTCCGGAAAATGTGTATGTGTCATCTGCCCCAAAAGACAAACCAATCCCTGTAAACAAGAACAATATAAATAGAATAAAATATTTATTTTTCATCATAAGCGGTACTTTTGTCAGGATAAGACTATAAAAGCGGGTTATTGGTTGCATTGATGCCTATTTTTTCCCGGCTATATATAATTATCCTTAAGTTAATATTACAAATTTATGAAATTAATGCGAATTATACGAATTTTTTAGAATTTTGAGTTTTATTACAATGGGATAGGGACAAGGGATTAGGTATTAGGGACTAGGAAGAGGGGACTAGAAACTAGGGAAGAGGGAATTAGGAACAAGGAAACAGGGAGGGGGGACTAGGGAAGAAGGTCAATCATCTTTATCTGACTATTCCCTATTTCCTAATCCCTAATTCCTTACTTTTATTTTTACGAAATGAGATCAACCCTGATAACATCTTGCCAATTTCATTATGCTTAACTCGTTATGTTTGATATTCATCTGATTTAATAAACTACAGGTG
>CAYPSP010000229.1:0-2521 GCA_964413335.1 uncultured Dehalococcoidales bacterium | reverse complement strand
TAGTCCTATGTACATCCCGGAATCCAGAGTTAATAGGATACGCATGTTTGCAGAAGAAAGGAGCTCTATGACAACAGAATTAAATAGGCTCCCCACTACTGATGAAATGGCTGATCGATTAAACCTTGGGACTAAAGAGGTCAAAAGATTTATGGAAGAAAGTGGCAAGACCTTACTGAGTGGTGGTGAGATCAGGGACGTAATTGCTAGACGACCAGTGAACGATGATGGGTTTTTGGAGTTTATTTATAATCACTTAAATGATATTAACGAAAAGAAGGTATTAGAATTAGTATATGGTGTACACGGGAAAACTAAGATAAAAACAAATAATGCAATAGGAGCTAAGGTCGGACTTACTGAGTCTGGAGTAAGAAGAGTTAAGGATCGTATAATTAAGAAAATGGAGATGTACTCATGAGTAATTGTCCCATAGCAGCATGGATAGTACTTAAAAAAGCAACCGATTTGCTTAATAATGGATTTTACATATCATTCTATAATCTAATATTGAACCAAGTTAAGGATTATATCTATGATCAAATAGGTGTTGCTGAACAAATGATTGTAGATACTCAATCAATGTTGGTCTCTGTTGCTGCTGCTATAGAGAATGCCGTTGGATTTGCCGGTTCTCCAAGAGAGTGGGCTAGTTACATATTAAATGAACAGGTAAACGTATACAAGGATAGTTTAGACAGCGAGATAGTATTATTAAACATCACTATAAGTAATCTTGTTGGAATGCAAGAGCGGTTAAGAGTTGACCCGAATAAATATGTCAGAAAGAGTCGCACGATGCACAGATGGCTCAAATCATCCTATGATGATCTTACGGATTGTATTGAAACCTCGGGAAATATTTCTAATTATAATCAGAATTTCTCTTCCTCATATAATAAGATGCGGATAATCCAGGCAATGCTTGATTTTAAAGGGAGAAGGAAAAGTATAGATCGGCTTATGGGAAACATTAAAAGAAATTTTGGGGATACTATAGAAAATAAAGGTGATCCAATACGGAAAGTAGACTACGCCGGGGAAATGAAGGATATCATTAATGATAGAAAAAATGATGCTGTTGATGCAATAAATTTTATAGATAATTGGATTTATTTCCTTAGTAGTTATATAGTTATTTTAAAGAGTTATTCAGGGGCAGATTTGGCTGCATACATCGATCCCTTTATCGGTAATCTAGAGACGTTGTTATCTAACGCTGAAGAAACAAATGTGGTAGACTGGTCGATTACTAACCTTAGTTCTGGAATAGACTGGAGTAAATGTATAAAAGAAATATCAATACGAACACTGTTTCCCGGTAAGAGTAATCAGACGATAATCGGGAATAAAATGATTAGAAGTGGATCTAATGATATTATCACCTTAGTAATGGCGACGTTAGGGGATGCGGAAGTTTCAACAGCTGTGTGGGCTGGTATTAGCACAGAGCTTAAAAATAAAGCAATAGAGCTTCAACAAAATGAAATATTCCAACAAATTAAAGTTGGGTTACCGACGGGATACGGGGATGCATTTACCGCAAGCGGGGAAAACAATGACGGTAATTACCTTATGGAAAGCAGGGGAGATCAGCTGAAACAATTATTAAGGGCAGATAGGATTCTCTTGGATTATAAATTAGCAGACCAAGTACTTATAGCTAATGCTGTCACGGAGCAACAAACTGAGGCGTTTCTTGAAGCAATAGAAGAGGCCTTTGAGGAAATAAGTGATTTGCAGGATCAAAAAATTAGCACTGTATTGTTTAAGCGTCCTAATGCCTATAAAGATGATGTAATTAGTGAATTTATGGAAGAAGCTGATATGAAGGGTCTGGCTGTCATGATGGAGCTTGGGGCAGCAACAGTTATAGGTAATATAACATATGAGAGTCTCCAAACTTACATAGATTATTTTGTGGCCAGGAGATCAATTATATCTAAATATAGAGAGATAATGAAGAATATTCCTGCATATCGCAATGCCACAATTGCTCAATTAATTGAGACGCTAGGAGAATTCGGGTTTACTAATCTCGTAAATAATCTAAGAGAGGGTGTCTTTTTGTTCGATCAGGCATCTATTGCATCTACTATAGGATTGAGTTCGGAGATGATCGCAATGGCCTCTGCATTGGAAGAATGTATTGATGTAGCTAAAACTCCAGAACAACTTAAACAGATAGCAAAGCTTGTAGGTTCTGTAAAAACACATCTTACTTTGTCTAGCAAATTAGCATTTGAGAAAGGAATTAATGGGATATTAAAAGTTACTGGGCTAAAATTTGATTGGATAAAAAGAATGTTATCTAAATCTGAAGATACAGAGCAGGCGACAGAAATTCTTGCTTATGTTCGGACTTTAATGGGGGATATTGTATGAGTTATGATTTGAATTTAATAGAGATATTGGCAGATGGTTCGGTGAGTTATAGTGGACCTAACACTGGCCGTCGAGCAACTGGGCTTATAAAGATATTACAGATATGGCTGAAATATTTTATGGGAGATGATTGCGG
>CAYPSP010000228.1:0-2553 GCA_964413335.1 uncultured Dehalococcoidales bacterium | reverse complement strand
AAAGGAAGCACTGCCGCAATGATCTCCCAGGTTCTCACTAGCGCTGGCTATAAAACAGGATTGTATACCTCCCCTCACCTTCATAATCTTAGAGAACGTATTAAGATAGATGGCAATCAAATATCCAAGAAAAATTTTACATCCCTTATCTCAGAACTTAAACAACACTTTGATGCCCCACAAAATGATACTCCCTATAAACAACTGACCTATTTTGAAGCACTCACAGTACTAGCCTTTTCCTATTTCAGTAAAATGAGTGCAGAGTTCCAGGTACTGGAAGTAGGACTTGGTGGCAGGTTAGATGCAACCAATGTGGCCAACCCTGAACTGTGTGTTATCACACCTATTGGGTTAGAGCACACTCAAATATTAGGCAATACTCTAAGTAAAATTGCATATGAAAAAGCAGGTATTATCAAACCAGGCAGCTCTGTTGTAGTCTCTCCACAGACATCAGAGGTACTGAAGGTACTTAGTGAAGTTTGTCGTCAGCGACAAGCCAAACTAATTGAAGTAAATAAGATCGCTACCTGGCACAAAGTATCCCATGACTTATTTCGTCAAACGATTATTATTCAAAGTAAAACAAACGATTACCATCTACAGCTTCCATTATTAGGTAGTTACCAGCTTGAAAATGCCGCTACTGCCATAGTTGCACTGGAGGCATTAACACACCTGGGCTTTGCCATCTCTGCTCATGATATTAAAACAGGGTTTTCAGTGGTTAATTGGCCAGGGCGATTCCAAATACTAAAACAGGCACCAACAGTGGTGGTTGACGGAGCACACAACATAGAATCTATCAAACGGTTGATAGAAAGTCTCGGGATGTATATCCATTACAAACGGCTTTTCATCATCATTGGATTATCCAGTGATAAAGATATTTCTGGTATAGCAAAAGAACTAGCTCATCTTTTGCCAGAGATTTTAGTCACCCAGGCCACACATCCACGCGCCGCATCCCCATCAACAATAGCCAGTTCATTTGAAAACTATGGAATAACTCCAAAAGTTACCTCTTCTGTGACCGAGGCTCTTCAAGAAGCCCTATCTATAGCCAGCAAAGAAGATCTTATCTGTATAACTGGCTCTCTATTTGTAGTAGCAGAAGCCCTGGACTACGCCGCTGAGAATTTTGCCGCTATGTTTGAGAGCCCACTGCAGAAGTAACTGCCTCCTCAGGTAACATTGGAGACATTACTTGTTGAATCGCCATAATATGGCTACATGTTCCCCACTGGGAGAAGAAGCGACAGGAACAGTGCCACTCTCCTTCCATATAACTCACCTTATAGTTGTCATTCTCCCCACGAAACCGAGCAGTAAAACTGGACAAAGTAACACGGTCTGGTTCTTGAGCATAGAGTTTAGCTTTCTCAATCTTACCAATAAGACTTGATCTCACTTAAACCCTCCTAACTTTATTCTCAGGATTCTCTTCAATTACAATTATTACATCCTCACAGAATCCTATTTATAATTATACAATAATGATTGATAAAATACGATTTTTTATTACAACAACTAAGGCTTGGCAACACTTCATTTTCCTCCTTCAATAACGCTATTAATATGGCCCCTTAGAAATAACTACCCTGATAATTAGACAGAATATCTCCTCTTTTATTGCTATAAAGAGAGCTAACTTTCATCTAATCATGTCAAGTGGAAAAATTTAAAGCGAAGAATAATATTGCCTTTCACAAAGGTAAAAGCTACAATACTACAATGGATATGCATAATAAAATTGTTGATGCCCTTACAGGGCATAATGCGGATTATATTGAGGCTCATTTTGAAGAGAGTGAGACTACTCAATTCGTATACCGCGGTGTTAAGTTGGAAGAGATAAATAAAGTACGTAGCTGCGGTGGTAATATACGAGCTCTGGTCAAAGGAGGTTGGGGGTTCGTTAGCTTCAATGATATTAGTCATCTAAGAAATAAAGTGACCCTGGCAATAAGTGAAGCTCGGTTGACTAATCGCGAAGGACTTACACTTCCTCACCCCCAAGTCATAGTAGACTCCGTTTCCTTTCAGGAGGGTAAAGAGGCAGCTAGCGTTCCACTATTAGAAATAAAACAGTTATTGGAAGAATATAACAATATTATGTTAAGTTGCCAGGGGATACAAAGCACTATAATAAAATATACCGATACAAAGCGAAAGGTCATCTTCGCTAACTCACAAGGTAGCTATATAGAACAAGTAAAACCAGACCTCAACCTTCGATTGACAGCTATTGCTCGCAAGAATGACGAAATTCAGCAATCAGGACTTAGTTTAGGCAGCAGGGGCGATTTCTCTGTTATAGAAGGCCTTCATCAACAGGTGAAAGAAATAGCTAACCGTGCCTTTGCTTTGCTTGATGCCCCATATGCAAAAAGTGGTGAGCATATCGTCGTCCTTGACCCAGTTCTAGCCGGAGTTTTTGTTCATGAGGCTTTTGGGCATTTATCTGAGGCAGACTTTGTATATCAAAATAGTCGATTACGTAATATTATGACCATAGGGCGAAAGTTTGGAGGCAAGCATCTTAATATC
>CAYPSP010000227.1:0-2555 GCA_964413335.1 uncultured Dehalococcoidales bacterium | reverse complement strand
GATACAAAATTCAAAGATTATGACTACCAGTGAAGTCGCATACTTCCTTCGCGTTCATCCTAATACTGTAAGACACTGGACTAACAAAGGACTACTTCCTTCTTTTCGGTTAGGGACAAGACGCGACCGAAGGTTCAGACGCGAAGATGTGGATGATTTCCTGCAGCAGAACAATCTTGCTTCAGTATAGAAACTTATAGTCAACTTAGTTTTTTATATTATTTAGTACAATTTGAAAAGTAGGCCGTGTGGGTCTCGAACCCACCACACCCTGATTAAAAGTCAGGTGCTCTGCCAACTGAGCTAACGGCCCATGTTAAGATTGCTTTTCTGTGATGTTATTCGTATTTCAATAGGATTATACTTCGGTGATGAGATGAGTGTCAAAATTATCTATTGCTAGGTTTTACGCCATTTTAAAATAAAGAAAACGAATAAGCCAACACCGGCAATTATTGCTCCCAGCCAGCCAAGCAAGCACAGACTGGTAACAATTACACCGGCGATAATTATGCCAACAAGGATAGATAAGAAAGATGGCCATAATTTCAAACCAAGCAGGAAAGCGGCTATAGAGCCAGTCCAGGCACCGGTAAAGGGAAGAGGAATAGCTACGAATAAAGTTAAGCCGAGTCGCTCATATTTTTCTACAGTTTTGCCCTGCCTTCTGGCATGTTTGAAAACCCAGCAAACAAATCTTCGACCTATTTCCACACGGCTAATCACTTTGGTAACTGGATTTAGAAACAACAGGAGTATCGGCACTGGCAGTAGATTCCCAATTACAGAGAGAATGAAAGCTTCATACCAGGGTAGGTGAAACTGATTAATAGCCAGGGGTAAAGAGCCACGCAATTCAGCAATAGGTAAAGCAGCTACTGTTACAACTATTAGCTCGTGGGGGATACTCAAATCAAGTAGTTCACGAATTAGTTCTTCAATCATAGTTTGTGATTGGAATTATATCATCGTTGTATCTTTGTATGCTGTTGATTAACAATGGAGAAGATAATGTCTTCAGGATAAACCTCATCCCAAGCATTACCTGTATGAAATCTGCAGAGAATATTTCTAAAGAGTATTAGCAATTATTGGATAAATCAGGAGATGGGCTAAATAGATTAGTGATATATAGAAGAGACAGGAGAGGATGTTGTAAGGGCAGTGCTTTGAATTATTATTGTTCAGTAGGAAGATAAAATGTTATTAATCACCTGAACGTGGGTAAATCATTGAATTAGTAAGCTTGAGTGATGTAAAGTGTAGCTGTGAATATCAGAACTATAAACAAGACAGGCATATAATAGGATAGTTATTATGAATAGTAAGGATTTTAAAAAGCTTCCCTGGCAGAAAATAATAGCCGCAGTGGCTTTGCTTGCCATAGTTGGGCTGTCTCTATACATACGTATCAAGATACCTTACGATAAAATATTTGTTGATGGGCAAGTATGGTTTAGGGGAACCGACCCCTATTATTTCATGCGGCATATCGAGAATGCAGTTCACAATTTTCCTCATATAAATACCTTTGACCCATATAAATCATTTCCCGGAGGTGGTTCAGTTCTTGCCCAACCATTTTTCGTCTTTCTTGGTGCAGGTATTGTCTGGCTATTCAGCTTTGGTTCTGCAACACCACATACAATAGAGGTTATAGGGGCCTATATTCCTCCTGTTCTGGGTACCCTTACAGTAATTGTGGTATTTTTTATTGGTAAAGAATTGTTTAACCGTTGGGCAGGCTTGCTGTCGGCGGCATTGCTAGTAGTTCTTCCTGGGGAATTTTTAAATCGCTCTCTGCTGGGATTTACTGATCATCACGTGGTTGACAGTCTTTTATTTACAGTATCCATGCTGTTCTTTATCATGGCCATCAGACGGGCAAGAGAGCGGCAAATATCTTTAACACAAGTGATGCAGCGTGATTGGTCAGTTATAACCCGTCCACTTGTCTATAGCCTGATTGGTGGCGCCTTCCTGGGGATGCATCTCCTTTCCTGGAAGGGTGTCTTACTGCTTATTTTTATTATATTTGTTTACCTGGTTATCCAGGGCATTGTGGACCATATTCAAGGAAAAGCAAATATGGCTCTTTGCGTCGTGAGCGTTCCATATTTCCTGTTTGCTTTTATTATGTATTTGCCTTATATGAGTAGACTTGGCTCAGCAGGCACATATTCTATATCTATATTAGCGGCTATGCTGGCATCGCCATTGCTGTATTTTCTCTCACGCTTTATATTACAGAAAGGTATAAAAGCTGTATATTACCTGCCCATATTAATAGGTATTACCGTTCTTGGGCTGGCTGCTTTGCGTATTATTAACCCTTCGTTATTAAGTGCAATACTGGCCAGATTTCGTCCATTTACTCCTGGCGGAGCTTCACTTACAATTCAAGAAATGCATCCTATACTCTATCCTTTTGGTGAATTTTCATGGGATATTGCATGGTTCAATTTTACCACGTCCTTCTTCATATCATTCATTGCCATCGGGCTTTTGGTTGATGACGTTTTTAGAAGACGGAAGCATGACAGTCTCCTTTTCCT
>CAYPSP010000226.1:0-2568 GCA_964413335.1 uncultured Dehalococcoidales bacterium | reverse complement strand
GCAATCTTCTTCTCCAGAGTAGAAGCTATAAAATCACTTGCTATGAGTCAATATATTGGTAACTAACAGTATAATTGTAAGTACAAGCATGGCAATTCCCCATGTAGGGGAATCCTTCCAGACCATTACCACGAAGCCATAACCCGCTGCATAATACAACATCAGGTACGGAACTACATATCTCCAATTCTGGCGGAAAGGGATTTTAAGCACGTGGTCATAGAGCCCTTCTAAAGCTAAAAATGCCATGAAGATAACGAGGAATATCAGGTATTCTCTGGGTTTTTGTTGCTGCACTACAAGGATAATTGCATAGAGTGTTGGAATAGATAACAGCAGGTATAACCATCCAAAACGCTCAAGAATATCCATCCTTTTATTCCGAAGGATAAACACGGCTGTCAGTATGGTGTTATTCAGGAGTCCGATAACTAGAAATAATGATTCAAACATCTCAAAAGACCTTTTTTGAACAAACATTGGTATGTATTTTCAACCATAATATATTAAGATATTAACTATATTAGTATTTTTAGTTTTATTTGCCAAGCCTATGTTTATCACTTCGTAAATATAGATTAAAAATGATTACCCCAGAACTTGTTTTAAGGCGTCTGCCATAAATGAGTATGTATATATTTCCTGTTTTCCCGTCTCAGTTGATATCATGGTATATATGTTATATGCTCCATTGCATTGAAGTGACCGGGGGTTAAGAAATGAAGCTTGGTATAGCGTTGTTAGTAGTAGGATTGATATTGTTATTCGTGGCGATTCCATACTCGATAGTGGGTATGATTGTCGGACTTGCCCAACTGGAGGGTGGTAGAGTCTCTGGAGGAATCTCATCTTATTTTGGAATTATTGCTGTTGTTGCCGGACTGGTTATGACCGGAATCGGCGCGTTACGGGTATTCAAGCTTTGATACTACGGTGCTTCAATACCAGGCTGGTCCCGATTATAATAGCGCTACAAAACTCTCACTGTAACTGGTACAGAAATGGGGGCATCTTTAACCGTCCTGGCACTAACTTAATATGTGGTACAACTACCGAGGGCAGGTCACTCAAGGTAGAGACGATAAGCTAGGTTATAATGATAAGTCATTGCCATTAAGAGGTTCTGATATTACAATAAAACTCGTGCTCCTAAGACATGGAGAAAGTATCTGGAATAAGGAAAACAGATTTACAGGATGGACTGATGTTGACCTTTCTGAGAGAGGTATTGCCGAAGCTAAAGAAGCGGGTAAGACCCTCAGAGACAAGGGTTATCTCTTTGATGTTGCCTATACCTCCGTGCTCAAGAGAGCCATAAGGACGTTATGGCTGGTCCTGGATGAGATGGACTTAATGTGGATACCGGTGCGTCGCTCTTGGCGACTTAATGAAAGGCACTACGGAGCGCTACAAGGCCTGAACAAAGCGGAAATGTCAGCGAAGGTTGGCGAAGAGCAGGTACATAAATGGAGAAGGGGCTACGATGTCCGGCCGCCGGCCCTTGATAACATAGACAAAAGATATCCGGGAAATGACCCTAAATACAGAGAGCTTGATGAAAAGGAGCTTCCGCTAACAGAAAGCCTGAAAGACACTATCGCTAGATGCGTTCCTTACTGGCATGAAGTTCTTGTACCGACACTGAAATCGGGAAAACATGTGATAGTGTCGGCTCATGGCAATAGCCTGCGGGCACTGGTTAAATATCTCGATAATATCAGTGACGATGAAATAGTTAATCTGAACATTCCGACAGGGATACCACTTGTCTACGAGCTTGATGAGCGACTGAAACCGCTAAATCATTACTATCTGGGAGACGCCGGTGAGGTCGAAAAAGCTATTAATAAAGTGGTCGGACAGGGGAAAGTAAGCTAGTGGCAAGCTTCAAGAATGTTGGTTATCTTTGTACTTGCGGAAGAACATGAGATTTGCCGACAAACTGTTTGGCATTCACTGGCATGGGACGGTACAGCCAGCTATAAACACTGTTTTGATGCTGGACGGGACAAGACTATATGCTACGTAGAAGTATTAGGCGGGAGATCGGACTTAGAATTCGTAACTATCCGGTCAATAGTTCGACTCGCTTCGTTGGCTATAGCTAATTCATTTTCCTCTAATGAGTTACCTTAACGCCAATTTACAGGGATGTATAGTAGGGGTGTTTTAGAGGGATGAATTGCACAGGTACTACATGGGTGAACTACAGGTGTGAATTACATGGGTACTATACAGGTGAATTACACAGATACACATAGGTAATTACATGGGTCTATTACACGGGTAGCTGTACATATATTTGAGGCAGGTAATCTCGTCAGATTCACGTTTGTATTCCTAGGTACAGTGACAAATAACAAAACGATGTTTTGTTCCCCAATCATACAGAATATTGTTTTGTTATCACTGGACAAACATCGGGATGTTTGATTGTCAATGACTATAATTCTTCCACCGTAAAAAAGACTGTCAGCATTATTCCCAGATGAACAAACATAGGGATGGTTGCCATTCTATGCAAGAATATAGGAGAATATGGCAATGGATAAGAGAAATCAAACCGTT
>CAYPSP010000225.1:0-2571 GCA_964413335.1 uncultured Dehalococcoidales bacterium | reverse complement strand
TTTCTCCCCAGAGGTATTTCACGTCGTCGATCCACTGTTGAGCTACTAATTCGGTATCAGCTTCAATTTCCATTTTCTCGATGTCATAAGCTCCTATATTTAGTGAAGCGTGAAGTGGTTCGAGGGCATGGAAATCTAATATCCCTCTGTCGTCGTAATGCATGTTATTTTCCATTTTCCAATCCTGTGGGAAATATACTGTGTATTCCCATCTATCATTGATAAGAGGAACCAGTCGGGGCATAGAAGTAGAGGGATCTTGGTGAAAACTGGGCACTGGTTGGGGAGAAGGGAGAGGAGCTGTCTTGCAGCCTGCCACAGGATAGGCTAGTAGAGAAATGAAGATGATAAACAATAGCAGAAATTGCCACATTGAAGTCTTAGCTGTTCTCATATCAGATTAGACCTATTCTGTTGATTAACAACTGTCCTATTTTGATTTATTAGGGTGATACTATCCATTAATTAAATCCTTTTGAGTGTTAACCGCGGGGAAAAAGAATATAAACTTCATTGGTTTCTGGCTATGATTAGCCAGAAGATGAGCCTCGGCTGCTGGTGCCAGGATAGCGTCGCCAGCCTCGAGAATTTGAGTATCGTTGCCGCATATCAGTGTGGCTGTCCCTTCGGCAATAATCATTGCCTCTTCAATTTTATGAGTATGCAAATCGAGACTCGAGCCGGGATCTATAATACCTTCACCCAAAGTAACGGCACCTGCACCTTTTTCCTGGTTGATGAACTGCCTTACTTTAATACCTGGGGAACGCTGTTGGAACTCAACATCGGTGCTTCTGAATACTGCCATTCTATCCTCCTTAATTAGCTTACACTGCATTAGTATACTATTGGAAAAATGAATTGTAACATAGATAATTACTGGTATGCTCCTTATGATCGCCATTATCCGGAGTATATGCGAGCTCTGGGGTTGAATGGTGCTGAGATTGTTATTCTTCCCCAGGCGGGTGCTGAAAGAGAATGGCCGGAAGGATTGCATGAAGCTGAGATGCGAGTAGCAGCTTTTCAGAATGGCTATTTTATAGCTTTATGGACGTATGAAATGACGGTTATTGTAAAATAAAATTATCCTTCTATTCAGAGTATTCATATATTTGAGGTTTAAACAGGATTGTGATTCATCACAGGTAAATACAGGCTTTCTGCAACTTGACATGGCTCTTAATAATTTAGGCTGAGTTTCCCTGGATAAAATTGTATTCAGGATTTGATTGACATTCAGTTTAGTATGTTTAAATTAGATTTATATTTTAGGGATAGTCGTTTCCGAATCAATGTAAATTAATGAGCAAAAAATACGTTAAGGAAGGAGATATTCATGGTAAAAATCAAAATAACAGTGGTTAAAAAAATACATAATAAAGATATGTCTGGTGATAAGTCTCCAGTTGAGTTCACCAGTAATCCTGTCTGTGATAAGGTTGAGCTTGGACAAGAGTTTATTAGTGAGGGCGGGTCATGTCCTTAAGGTTTTTGCCCCTGGGCATTTTCTGATATTCAGAGAGATATTACCCATCTTCGTCTCGGTGGTAATTATCCCTGGATAAAGGAGCAAGGAAAAGTGCTTGTGTGCTGTACTGATGGGGTCAGGCCTGTGATCTTCAAACTCGAAAGGTTTGAGTACTAGCATAGAAATTCACTGCAATAACTAGCATATCTGAAAATAACCTTTTACTCTTGCCCTGTCTAATATTATAGCTAGGCTTGTTTCTGTCTGGCAGGTCAATTGACAGGCTGTCTCATGGTTTAATTCATCCCTGAAAAATAAATCTTAATCGCTTGTTTTTTCATATTATTTGTGAAATAATCGTTCGAGTGGTGAATGTGACTTAATTAAAATTGCCAACTTGCCCAGTAAGGAGGTAGGGATATGTATAAAAAGATACTGGTTCCATTGGATGGTTCGGAGTTTTCTGAACAGGTTTTGTCACACGTGAGAGCGATATCTTTAGGTTGCCAGGTTCCCGAGGTTATGCTGTTAATAGTAGTGAAGCCGATAGACAATTCAGAGCTTATTGCAAATATGGGAGATGACTGGGTTCGTGATATAACGAAGCAGGAACATGCAACGGCTGAGGGTTATATCAATAAGGTAGCTGATGACTTGAAAAAAGATGGCATAGCAACGCAACCGGTGGTGTTGGAGGGGAGTCCTGTGCATGAAATATTGGAATATATTACTAACAATCAAATAGACTTAGTTATTATGGGCACTCACGGGCGTTCTGGTCCATCGCGATGGGTTCTTGGCAGTGCCACAGAAAGGGTATCAAAGCATTCCAGTGCACCCGTGTTAATAGTACGGACAAAGCAGTCTGACGGCCAATAAATATTAGCTGATATTGTCAGTATTGCCAGCGTAGTGGTTAATATTTAGTGCTGTTGTTAAATTGGTTTTGCAGCTATTTTATTGCATTATAATACATCCTTACATCCTTCGATTACGTTGAAAATATTGTAATATAATAAGCTATTTCAATCAGTAAAAAGTAACTTCATAAGATTTCGTAGTATCTATATTGATTCTTTAAGAGTGCAGGTAAAGAAAAG
>CAYPSP010000224.1:0-2575 GCA_964413335.1 uncultured Dehalococcoidales bacterium | reverse complement strand
CAATAGCTGCGTCTAGCTGATTTAGAATTTCCACGTTCGCTTTAAGGCTTTCTCCTGATTTGTACAGCCAATTAATAATCTGTTCTTTGGCTAACATCTTATATACCCCAGCGTAGAGAAGGAGTGTAAACAGGCGCATCCCATAGTTTAATTATCTCATCGTCCATTTTAAGCAATGTAATAGAACACCCCTGCATTTCCAGAGCAGTGATGTACGAACCCACAAGGTTTCGTGTAATTTTCAATTCTTTCTTCTGGCATAGATCTGCCAGTTTTCGGTAGATGATATACAATTCTGAAATTGGAGTACCACCCATACCGTTAACAAAAGCAAGCACCCTGTCACCTGGCATGAATTGGGGATTCGTAAGTTCAACATCAATCCATTCATTATTTGCCTCATCCCATTCTCTAAGGAATCGCGTGTAAGGCTCATCTTCGATTATAGATAGGGCTAGCATTTCTGTTATCTCATCAGCTCTCATAAGTGGTTTACGATATCGTCCTGGCTCACCATGAATACCAATACCAACCTCCATTTCATCCTTCCCTAGCTCAAAAGTAGGCTTACCCCTTGTAGGAACAGTACAAGAGGTTAGAGCTATTCCCATACTTCGGCTTGCTGTGTTAACTCTGCGGCATAAGTCTGTAACGTGCTTTAAATCACAATTACACTCAGCAGCGGCGCCACAAATTTTTTCTGCAAGCACTGTTGTACCAACTCCACGCCGACCCTGAGTAAACGAACTGTCCTTTACTGCAACGTCATCGTCAATGATGATATTGGCCACATGTATACCTTCTGATGAAGCCATTTCGGCTGCCATCTCGAAATTCATGACATCTCCACTGTAATTCTTTACGATATTAAGAACTCCAGCGCCACTATTTACTGTTCTAGCTGCTTCAAGCATCTGGTCTGGGGTAGATGAAGTGAAAACCTCGCCCGGGCAGGCAGCATCCAGCATTCCTTTACCAACATATCCGGCGTGCATAGGCTCATGCCCACTGCCTCCTCCTGAGATAACAGCAACCTTGTTTTTTACAGGGGCATCAGAACGATATATAAAGGTGGGATCAATATTTATCTTAAGTATGTTACTATGAGCTTGTGCCATGCCCTCAAGGCTCTCACGCGTAACATCTTCTGGATCATTGATTAATTTCTTCATAAATTTCCTCTGTCCTCAAAAAAGGATAGTGCACTTAAGAAATAAATATCAATTATACGCACAGCAAGCTATCATTTATTAGAGCATCAATTATCTAGTGGTTTTAATGTCAGCAGTTGCTTGGCAATTTGAGGATATTTGGCTATAAAAAGTAACTCTTCTTGTACAAGAGGCTTCTGAGCTTCAACATTGGCGTATCTAACTAACTCCAGTATTTTATGTGCTTCGTCAGCATCCTTGAATGATACTTCCATCTTTCCCATGATATGGCTGAAGCCAGAGACTCCACTATACTCACCAGAACATATTCGGGTACCGGTTTCAACCAACTCTGGTTCTCCTCTCCCTAGCTCTGTGAAGTTATAAAGCTCATAGTTGTGTGGATCCTTTAATACCCCATCAGCATGAATACCAGAGGCGTGGGAAAATACATTACCACCAACACCAGGTTGATTTATCGGGATAGGTACCCCGAAAGCATAAGAGGCAAATTTTGCCATTTTCCAGGCTTGGGTCAAATCTATTGGGGTACCTAATTGATATTGTTCCATAAAGCCTTTTGACTTGGTAATAGCTAATACTGTTGATACCAAATCAGCATTTCCCGTCCTCTCTCCTATTCCATTGATGGTGGTGTTAATGCAAGCATCTTGCCCTGAATCTATAGCAGCCATAGCTGCAGCAACGGAATTTGCCACGGCCATTCCAAGGTCGTTGTGACAATGGATACCTATCGGAATTCCTACATTATCAGCTAAGGTTTTAACAGCTTTATAAATGGTAAATGGATTGTCATAACCCAGGGTATCGCAATACCTGATTCGATTAGCGCTATGGTCTTTAGCCGCTAAAGCAAATTTGATAAGAAAATCCATATCGGTACGGGAAGAGTCTTCTGCATTAACTCCAACGCTTTCTGCTCCAAGTGATTTGGCAGTATCAAGCGCATCAACCATCATCAACACGATATCATCTTTGCTCTTATTCCCTTTGAATTTGCCATTAATCATCTGGTTTGAAGTAGATATTGAAAGGTTGAGATGTTTAATGCTAGGAACAAGTTTAAAAGCAGTTTCTACGTCACTGACAGTTGCTCTAACCCATCCGCTTAAACGAATGGGACTTAAAATGCCTTTTTGGGCTAGTTCTAAATTGGACTGAAGATAGAGAGTTTCATGTCTTGTAGTAGGAAAGCCAAATTCAGATTGAAATACTCCCATCTCATTGAGATATATATTTATCATGGTCTTCTCTAACTTGGAAAGGCCAAGATATGCGGTTTGGACACCATCACGATTAGTCACATCTAGAAAATAGATATTTGGTTTTTTCATATTATTCCTCTTACGTGTGCCTAAAAACCGCTAAATAGCTTCAGTTTTTTTACCAAAATACGGCAGTTA
>CAYPSP010000223.1:0-2576 GCA_964413335.1 uncultured Dehalococcoidales bacterium | reverse complement strand
TTATCGGTGGAGGTATCGCCGGACTGGCAACCGGGTGCTATGCCCGCATGAACGGGTATGATACCCATATTTTCGAGATGCACGACAAGCCGGGTGGACTGTGTACAGCGTGGAACCGCAAAGGCTATACCATTGATGGCTGTCTGCAATGGCTGGTAGGCTCGGCACCGGGCTCTCCGCTCTACAAGTACTGGATGGAACTCGGCGCCCTGCAGGGACAGGAAGTAGTGAATCAGGATGTCTTTGCGCAGGCTGAAGACATCAATGGCAACATCTTTAAACTCTATAGTAATATCGATCGACTCGAGAAACACATGCTTAAGCTGGCTCCGGAGGACAGCAGGCTTATAAAAAGTATTGCAACATCAGCACGGAAGTTTACCAGCATGGTCAGCATGGAAGAACCATCCGAACTGCAGAGCCCATTGAGGAAATTGTTAATGCTGCCAAAGATACTGCCCTTCCTGGGTGACCTGCGACGATGGGGCCGCCTCACAATGAAGGAACTAGCTGAACAGTTCAACAATCCGCTGCTGCGTACTGTCTTCAGTCAATTTTGGATAGCAGACATGAGCGCCATAACGCTGTTGATGACCATGGCAGGCCTGCACCAGCAGGTATCCGGTTACATGATTGGCGGTTCGGCAAAATTAATCGGGGCGATCGAAAAGCGCTATAGTAACCTGGGAGGAACAATCAGCTACCGTTCACCTGTGGAGAAGATACTGGTGGAGAGCAACCGCGCCGTGGGGATTCGCCTGAAGGATGGTAGTGAACACAGAGCAGATTACGTGGTATCCGCAGCGGATGGACATGCCACCATATATGATATGCTCGACGGCAATTACCTGAATGAAACCATTCGCAAGTACTATGAAAAATCGCTCATCTTCCAGCCACTGGTCTACATAGGACTGGGAGTAAACCAGACCTTTGAAAACGAACCGGAGCTTGGTACAGGCTTATACTTCGAAATTGACAATCCAGTGTGGATAGCCGGAGAAGAACGGAAATGGATGAATATCCGTATCTTTAACTTTGACCCTACCCTGGCTCCAGCAGGTAAAACGGTGATGACCTGCTCTTTCGAAACGAATTATCCCTACTGGGTAGAACTGTACAAAAACAGGGAGAACTACAAGGCAGAGAAAGAACAGATTGCCGATACGGTGATTTCGCTCCTGGAAAAGCGCTTTCCGGGACTCGCCTCCAGGGTGGAGATGAGTGACGTGGCGACACCTATAACTTTCAGGCGCTACACGGGCAACTGGCAGGGAAGCTTCGAGGGATGGTTGATAACACCCGGCAACTTCGGCGGTCGCATGTCAAAAACCCTGCCAGGACTGGACTCTTTCTACATGGCAGGACACTGGGTTCAGCCTGGGGGAGGCCTGCCCAGCGGAGTGATGACCGGGCGACAGGTAACGCAATTTCTCTGCCACCGTGATAAAAAACGCTTCGAGACCACGCTTCCCTGAGGGATAAAAAGAAGGATTACCTATGTCCTAGTTTGCATAAGTTAGCTGTATATCCCTTTAAACAGTTTCCTCTCTTTTAATGAGGAAGGAAATACTATCCCCCATATGAAATATTAGCTTCATAGGAATGTTATACAATTGCTTCTTTAATGATGTACAATTACACATAAACTAAAGAAATAAAAAACATTACCAACCATAAAAGCTATGGCAAAATATCAACATTTACAGAATGCTCCTATTAGTGAGGCTATAATTGACTTCCGTGTGAAATCCCAAACAGGATTTCAATTTGAGAAGATATCACCGAAAGAGTTATCCTCATTTAAAACAAACACACATGACCGCTATCCAGAGTTCAAGAAACATCATTTTTTTAGAACTGAAGTGAAGATACAAGATGGAAAATTAGTTAAACCGAATTCTGAAGTTACCGGAATAGACGGGTTTATTATCAAATCTATAGACGGGAAAAATGTTGCGCAATTCACTAATGATGGATTTACCTTCAGCCAGCTTAAGCCCTATACATGCTGGAAGGATGTGTTTGGTGAAGCCAAACTACTTTGGGAATTATACCTTTCCATAGCTTCACCGGAGTTTGTTACAAGAATCGCTGCCCGTTACATCAATCAACTAGAGCTACCGCTACCTATAAACGACTTTTCTGAGTACCTCGAAGTGCCACCAAAAGTTCCCGATAATGCCCCCAACCAAATCAGTAATTTCCTAAATAAAATAACAGTACATGATCAAAAAGAAGATATCATGGCGATTATTACACAAACGTTGGGACAGAGCCCCAAACCAAATTACGCTACCATAATACTGGATATCGATGTCTTTAAGCGGAAAGAGTTCCTAATTAGAGACGAGGACATGTGGCTGATATTTGAAAAAATACGAAATTTGAAGAATAGACTTTTCTTTGGTAGCATTACAGAAAAGACAGCAAGGTTATTTGAATGAATACTATTTGTGTTGCTCCTAGCAGTGTTAATTCTTTTTGGAACTCCCCGAACATTGGAGTTAGTTCTGCAGCAGACTATCTGAAACATACAGATAGCGAGTTCCAGAAAAACATTTCGGGCGAAGTAA
>CAYPSP010000222.1:0-2582 GCA_964413335.1 uncultured Dehalococcoidales bacterium | reverse complement strand
TAATTTTCAGGTGGCCTTTGAATGGCTCACATTGAAAAAGAGATGATATAAGCCCGGTGAGCCAGTAAGATGAGGGAAGCAGAGTAAACCAGAAAGAGGCATGATACAAATGATAATTAATTCACATACTCATACTTTTCCATAGCTAGTTCCCCCTGAAATACGCGGTTTTGGTGCAGGTAATAGGCAAGTTGGCGTTTGAGTTTGCTCCTTGTGTTCTTCCCGCCTCTTGCTTTACCTGCTTTTACATTATTCTCGCCGCCTGCCACAGGTTATGGGCTAATATGCCTTGACCGACCCATATATTTACCCTGGGGCTGCCCCGCATCAGGCTTCTCTTTAGCCCGAACTTCCTCTTCAGCAGGCTTATCCTGGCTTCAATCCCGGCCCGGAACCGTTGTAGCCGCTCGAACCAGGACTGCTTCTGATATCTACGCCGATCCTCCCTTACCTTCCCCCTTTTCGGGATACTGGCCTGCTTGACCCCGCTATCTTTGAGCCAGTCCTCATTTGCCTGCGAGTAGAAACCATGGTCGCTAGTCACTGTCTTCAACCTCTTGCAAAATAGACGCTTATGTTTCTTTACCCCAGGTTTGAGCAGGGCAGTATCGGATGGGTTATTCTGTAGCACCTGGTAGGCGTTGGTGATACCGTGGCCAGTCTCCCCCCATATACAGGTAATCAACTTTAAGGTAACTCCGTTGGTCAGCATGCTTTCCCCTCGTGCGTACTTTCCCAATTACCTCAGAATTGGTTGCGCTAAGGCAGGTCTCAGGCAATCTCCTGGGTCACGGAAAAATCTCTATATTCAGTTTCAAGCAGCAGCTTTCAGAATATAATGCCCTATTACTGAGAGTGACTCGTGGCCTCTAATCTACTGGTATTGGGCAAATGGCAAAAGGCGTTTCGGGTTCTCTACTAGAAATGTATGAATTTGCTCTTCAGATATACCTGCTCGTCGCATCCATGGCACAACATTATTCAGAATATGGGCATAGCCATGTCCCCCATAAGTAACGTATAAATGCTTCATGCAAGTATCTTGGGATATAAGGATTTGATCCAAGTACCCGTCGTGAATAAGTTGCTTAATTTCGTTAATACGCTCCAGCTCGCTTTGGAAAGCTAATAGAGTACCCTCAGGGCAAAGGGCGGCAGAAACGAGCACTGCTGGCTCTCCAATGGTGTCAAATTCAATATAGCAACCTGCCTCCGCTATTTTGTGAAAGATTGGGCTAAAACGACCAACATCACAATGGCTGATGACAGTACGGCTTAGGTCAGCACCAGCATCCCCCAATACCTTGATAAGCTCTAGTGTTACATCCTGCCTGAAGCTAGGGTGTATGTTTATTGCTGCTCCTGTGCGTCGCTGGGCAGCAGCACTGGCATGCAGAACCTTCCGCTCAGTCTCTTCAAGGGGCGAACTGCAGCCGATTTCGCCAATAATTCCAGAACGCACACCGGAATCACCAACACCCACCGTTATGTCTCTGACAATTCCTTCGGTAATCTCTTCTACAGTCATAGTCGCTAACTCCGGAGGATGCGTTGCGTGATAATAATACCCCGAGCCCATAACTACATTTAGACCTGTAGCTCGAGAGATGCGGGCCAGTCCTAATGGGTCACGATAAAGGCCGTGGTTGCTCAGTTCGACGATTGTATTGCCCCCGGCACGTTTGTAGTATAGAGCCTCTTTAATAGCTAAGTTTTCGTCCGTTAGTTTACAATCATCGAGATTGTAATTGCGATTAACCAGAAGCCAAGACCGGTTCTCCAAGCTTACTGGCTCATGCGCTCGTAATTTATCACTGGCTTCTGTTGGTTCAACAAAAGACTTGGATAGGTCAGTTAGGAGATGCTCATGAGGCAGAGTTATTCCTAAATCATCGGCTTCGATTAACCCTAACACCGTCTGTACCTTACCAACAAGTTCTTTTTGTATCATGATACTTCTTTTCTCCTTCTGTGGTGACTAGCACTACGGGCATCTCACTCTTCAGGGAACAATGAACAAGGTTGAAGCGATAGCTAACACGCCGGGACTTGCCATCGATTAAATCCCTATTTCTGATGAATGAAGTTTCTTCAGTAAAGAAGAAACTTCATTCATCAACTGATTGAGTTTACCGCCTAGACACCCTCTTCGGCCTGCGTCAGTTTATTGCCTTGTATTACGAAAAGCCATGATGGTTCTTCTATAGTGTAATTAACTATAGGCCTGGGACCAAATATGGAATTAAACGTGCAGTCAGCCATGTAATCAGATATGGCCTGCCGTTCTTCAACCAGCCTTGCTGGGTCTCCGGTTATTTTTAAGTCCTCAAAACATTGTTTAGTCAGCATAACTGCATCATAGCCTTTGTAGGGGTGGAAGCTTGGCTCAATATCAAACTTAGCGCGGTAGTCTGCCAAAAGCTGTTGAGCCCTAGGCATGTCAGCGTTGGGGTTAAAGAAATTCCAGGCCCAGCAACCATTCAGACTCTCTTCCGGCATCTCCCACAGGTCAGGGCAGATAGCACACTCGAAGAGGCAATTCTTCGAGTTGTCTGTCCAGCCTCGCAGCCTCAGTTCTTCTA
>CAYPSP010000221.1:1556-2602 GCA_964413335.1 uncultured Dehalococcoidales bacterium | reverse complement strand
CTCATTAGGTGCAGCCTCTGCCAGCATTGGTAAGTGGCTACCTAAACTACACCAAACAACCCAGTCTGCATCCTTCAACAATGCACGTACTGTCAATGTAGCGACAAGTTCCGCCTTACCTTGCGAACAAGAAGATAAAGCAACCGGTCTGCTTCCTAATAAGGATAGTGTTTCAGCCATACCCTTACGAAGAGATTCGGAATGTTGCAAAACTTTCCCGTGTATACTCGCTGCAACACGGTCCTCTTTTGATAATTCAAATTTTGGATCGCGCTCACCAAGCACTGTAAATACAGAGTGTTGGAAACGATCCAAGTCATCGTTACAAAGCCTTGATCCCAGAGCCGACCAAGCTTCGCCACGTGATATCATTTTCCAGTTCTCATTCCGTTGAGTAAGGGGAGTGCCCGAGCGTAGTGTCTCAGGGTGCACTATTTCGATCCACTCCCCGTAGGAGTTTTTTATTAAGTTCTCCACAATAGCTCTATCTGCTGGATTACTACCTTTCCATCTTCCTAAAAGCCCAGCTTTGGATAATGCCCCCGCGCTTTCCCATGTAGCGTAAGGAGGCAACTCGCCGAGTCCTCGTACATGACGCTTCAAAGCAGAGAGAGATAAGGCCCCTGCACCTGCTAATTCACGAGCCCTGCCGTGTTTAAAACCAGCTTCTGTTAGCGTAGTTTCAAGCATCGATGCTGAAGGACTCCGCAAAGGAATAATTTTATCGCTTCCCCCCGTCAAAGCCCCAGATATTGCTATAACTATAGCATGACCATTCTTCTTCGCCAACATGTGCAATTGTTCTCCGGAGTATTCCAGATCGAGTTTTGGATGTGCCACAAGAACATGGGCAACTTTTAAACTAGCCATCGAACTCCATACTTCAGCATCTTTTATAAAGAGACATTTATTACAGAAATGCCTTTGGGTCTCGACATCTAAAGACTCCAGGAATGCAGCTACAAAATCCATTGTATCCATTTCACTTTCCGATGCAAGCACCACTTGTTTTATCTCACCACGAAAGAGTCGGTGCATCTCTGCGC
>CAYPSP010000221.1:0-1546 GCA_964413335.1 uncultured Dehalococcoidales bacterium | reverse complement strand
GCAAACATGATCTCTACCAACAAGAAAAATTTTTGGTGGTAAAGGTGGGTCACCAGCACAAGCAAGTTGTTGAATATTTTCCCAATGTTCTGCAGGAATAGTAAGATCAACTACTGACCTCACTAACCCCATCTTTTTTAGCAACCACTTGCCAATAGCTGGAAATTCTTGCAACCAATCAGCAAGTTGAATACCGTCAAGAATCTTGTTTTTATGCCACCCGAAACCCTTTCGTCGTTCAAGCCACTTTCGTTGAGAAAACTCATCCCAACCACTAGAACCTCCCGAATGAGGCGTTACAAAAACATATGATGCCTCTTTGCGCTCCTTCTCCACTGTTTGTTTTGTTCGTTTTTTAAAATCCTTGGTTGCTTTAGCTTGGGGATTTTTACCAGTACCTATTTCCCAAAAACTTTTACCCTTAGGAACAAATTGGCGAAAACCATTTTCAGTTTCTACAATCCCGTCTAATCCTGGGAGGTTAATACTATCTCCATAGGGTATACGACAAGTGGTAAGATCATAACAAGCTTCATTTACTAATTTATAAATTAATTCTGGAATAACAGCTTGACTATCTCTAGTTTCAGCATATTTTTCCAGCTCTCCGACTTTTACAATTGGAGTATATTCCATGGATATTTCCCCCATAAAATTATTAGAAGATTCATACTATAAATACATTTCACCATTATAATGAAAAAATCACACCTTTGTCCCGGACATTAATGAATAATCCGCCTAAAACCCACGAACACAATATTTCAAAAAAGTCATAATCCCCAACAGCATCTTCTAGTTTCTCTTCACCAAGAGCTAATTCACAAAAAGTAAATCCTTCGCAAATAATCTTTAATTTATCTTTAGGTGGGTTCAATTGATGAGCGTATTGATTACGAAGTTTATTTAAAGCAACTAAATTCCTGAAGGAATCCTCCGGTATTAATTTTAAATCATACATAAGTTTTACCTTATATGAATAACTTTTATCTTTAAATAGTTTTCCTGAAGTATTATGCTTACTCTCAAGCATTTGATTTACAATAAATTCGGTCAAAAGATGAGTTATTATAATAAGTATCAGATTTTCCCTAGTATCATTTATTCGCTGCAAATAGTAATCTATTGGCGAAAATACCTTTTTTTCTTCTTTAGTTCTGTAAATTAAAATGGGTATACTATTATATTTTTTGCACATATTATAAATTTATAAATTTTCCATATTCACAATCACCATAATCAAAGTTATCATCCTTCAAGTATCCTTCATTATATCCTTCGTAAGGATTCGCAGCTGATTCTATACGATTAATCAACGCTTTTTGTTTCACAGATTCTAACCTTTCCCACCAAACAGGAGAAATAAAAAGATTTTCACAACTAGAAAATATATACCGAATAACAGCATTATATATTTTATTTACGTTTATATTGCTAAGAGAGTTTATAAATTGATCTACAACAATATCTGATCTCCCGATCCACGAAAAAATAACATACCCTTTATTGTTAGATGAAAAATAATTGTAATATACAGAACTAGGTA
>CAYPSP010000220.1:0-2610 GCA_964413335.1 uncultured Dehalococcoidales bacterium | reverse complement strand
ACAGTCTTTGTATTAAAGATATGGCTGGTTTGATTGCTCCCGATGATGCTTATACATTAATAAAGGCACTTAAAGAAGCGTTAACTATTCCTGTTTCACTTCACAGTCATTTTACCAGTGGCATGGCTGATATGAGCATGTTAAAGGCCATTGAAGCGGGCGTGGATATTGTTGATACTTGTCTTGCTCCTTTTGCATTGCGTACATCCCATCCTGCGATTGAACCACTTGTGGTTAGTTTAAGTGGCACTTCTCGAGATACAGGAATTAAATTAGATAAACTGCTTGAACTGGGAGCGTACTTTGAAAACATCGCTCCCAAGTATAGAGATTTTCTTGCTCAGACACGGATGTCAGTGATTGATACTGGAGTATTATCACATCAAATTCCAGGAGGAATGTTCTCCAATATGGTATCCCAATTAAGGGAAGCTAATGCTATTGATAAAATAGAGGAAGTCTACAAGGAATTACCAAGGACAAGGAGGGAATTAGGTAATCCACCACTGGTTACTCCTACCAGCCAGATTGTGGGAACGCAGGCAATCAGCAACGTGCTTTTTGGCAGGTACAAGGTTATTTCCCAACAGGTTAAAGATTATGTGTATGGGTTGTATGGGAAAGCACCAATGGCCATTGATTCGAAGGTGCAAAAATTGATTCTTAAAGGTTATGATAAAGGTGATAAACCGATAACATGCCGTCCTGCTGATGTATTGGAGCCTGAAATGGATAAGGCAAGGGAGGCAACCAAAGATATTGCTAAGGATATCGGAGATGTACTGGTGTACGCGCTTTACCCTACGACAGGGATGCGTTTTTTGAAATGGAAATATGGGCTAGAAGAACCGCCAGTTGAAACTAAAGCTAAGACGTTGGAAGATATCAAGCGAGAAGATGAAATAATGGCTAAAGCCAAAGCGGGAGAGTTGGTGGATAAATCGGAGGTGAAGATTGTAGCGGCTCCATCGAATATTGGCTTTGATGTTTTTATAGATGGCAATAGTCATCGGGTGGAAATTTCCCTGGGTTCTGGTTCTAGCATGATGGCAGCGTCTCCAAAGCTGGCTGCGACTATACCACCAAATGGAAAGGGAGAGCAGGTAAAGGCGAGTGAAATACCAAGTAATGCCATTTCCATAGAAGCACCTATGCCAGGAACGATAATACGTTATCTGGTCGAGAAAGGTAATAAAGTTAAGCCTGGAGATGGGATTGTAGTCTTGGAAGCGATGAAGATGGAGAATATTCTACCAGCTCCTGAAGGAGGAGAAATCATCTCTGTTAACTACAAAGCAGGTGATAAGGTTAGTACAGATGATGTACTTGCAGTAATTGGATAAATATATATGAGTAAGACATTAGCAGAAAAGATTCTAGCGAATAAGTCGGGAACCGATTGTCATGCTGGGGATATAGTTATCTCTCAAGTGGATTTATCCTTTGTACAGGATACTACGGGTCCGTTAACATTGAGATTGTTTGAAGAGAGTGGCTTTCAGAAACTTAAAAATCCTTCTCAAGTAATAATGTTCTTGGATCATGCTGCTCCCAGCCCTATTAAAGCGTTTTCGAACGACCATCTGTTCATGCGCCGTTTTGCTGAGGAAAAAGGGGCACGCATTTATGAGGTAGGTGATGGCATCTGCCATCAATTAGTAGCAGAGAATTATGCCAATCCTGGTGATGTAATACTCGGCTCTGATTCACATACAGTCACTGGTGGTGCTCTGGGGGCATTTGCTACTGGTATGGGTTCCAGTGATGTAGCAGTTGCATTGGCGCTGGGAAAGACATGGCTTAAAGTACCAGAGAGTTTGTTGTTTAAGCTAAGTTCTTCATTTCGGAAAGGTGTATATGCCAAGGATCTTATACTGTACATAATTGGGAAAATTGGAGCTGATGGTGCCACTTACAAAGCACTGGAATTTGGTGGTGAATCACTTAAAAGTATGACTGTTTTACAGAGGTTGACCATATCAAATATGGCAGTGGAGGCGGGAGCTAAAGTAGGATTATTCCCAGGTGATGAGATTACCAGAGAATTCTTAATAAGGCAGGGACGAGGGGGATATTACAGGCCTCTTTATGCAGATGAAGATGCGAATTACGAGAAAGTTATCTCGATAAATTTGGAACAAATTTCACCGATGGTCTCTTGTCCTCATACTGTAGATAATACTTTACCTGTAGATGAAGTTAAGGGAGTTAAGGTTGATCAAGCATTTATAGGTACGTGTACTAATGGACGATTGGATGACATTGCCATAGTCGCAAAAATACTTAAAGGGAAAAAACGTCACTTGCGTACAAGATTACTGATAGCGCCAGCTTCGAGAACGGTATTATACCAGGCAGTAGAGCAGGGGTACATAAGTACGTTGATTAAAGCGGGAGCAATTATATTGCCACCTGGGTGTGCTGCATGTCTTGGGCTACACCAGGGAGTATTAGGAGATGGTGAGGTATGTATATCAACAGCAAATCGCAATTTTAAGGGAAGAATGGGTAATCCTGATGCTATGGTATATCTGGCAAGTCCTGCTACTGCTGCTGCCTCTGCGATAACTGGTGAAATAACTGACCCCAGGGAATTTATATAATTTATAG
>CAYPSP010000219.1:2232-2612 GCA_964413335.1 uncultured Dehalococcoidales bacterium | reverse complement strand
CGGCAGAAATTGTCGCAGCGATAAAGGGCGAAGAGCCGGCAAATTGTATCATGAGCTCTGACTTTGGCGGACCGGCACATCCCTCTGCAGGTGAAGGTATAAGATTATCCATTTCAACCATGCTAAAAAATGGTTTATCCCCTGAAGATATCACCCACATGGTTAAGCTAAACCCTGCCCGCCTGTTAGGACTCGAGCCTGAAGAATAGTAACTAACTGTGTGCTAAGCCGCGAGACTTTATATAGAACGCAACGACGTTGAAAAATAATCTCTGCGATATGCTACTTATCGATAGTGGCATCAGCAGGAGATTGCAGCATCTGCAGCAGGTGCATTTCGGCGGGTTTCTGCCCGTCAAGCAGGTAAGGGCTCATACCCA
>CAYPSP010000219.1:0-2222 GCA_964413335.1 uncultured Dehalococcoidales bacterium | reverse complement strand
TAGAACGCAACGACGTTGAAAAATAATCTCTGCGATATGCTACTTATCGATAGTCAGGTCATGAGCACCAACCAGTGTACCGGTGACGCCCTCCAGGTCCAGTATCTGAGGAAGATTACTTAAGCCTTGCAAACTCTCTGTCATAGGAAACAACATGGTATTTTCGTTAACATATTGCAGCATCTGCAGCAGGTGCATTTTGGCGGGTTTCTGCCCGTCAAGCAGGTAAGGGCTCATACCCAGGCCCGCTACTCTATTGCCTATGGGCGGAAAATAAGATTCACGAACTCCATAGATTGCCTCTTCTATCGTGGTTTACCCGCGGCAGCATCATTGCATTGATGCCACTACCCAGATATGACCTGAAATTGCTCGTTTTCTCCTCAGCCCTCATCATGACAGGCAACTCATTTTCCCTGCAAGCACGTATATATCGATAGATAGTCTCTTTGCCTAACAGTGAATGCTCGTTGTCCAGCATTATCGAATCCACACCAAACTACTTAACAATGCTGACTGTCTTTTCAGGGTCGTTACCGGGACCCATTGCCAGGGAAAACATTTTTTCTCCTGCTTCGATCCTCTGCTTGTATTCTCTGCCTATGTTCATTTTCATATTAATCCACCTCCTTTATCTGATGAATCATTATGTCAATATAACAGGTGTTGAATCCCTTGTAAAAGGAAAGGTTACTTTATCTCCGCCTGAAGCCTCTTCAGCTTCGCCTGGAAGCCTGCTTTCTCCCATACCTGGCGGTTAGGTGAAGCCTTCGGCAGCTCTCCCCGTATAATCTGAGATATCTGCTCAACCAGCTCATTTATCATATTACTGCGTATTTCCTCCGTGTGCCCCAGCGCATGAGGAGCAACGATTATGTTGTCCATCTTGAGCAAAGGATTGTCGATGGGTGTTGGCTCCTTTTCAAAAACATCTATGCCAGCACCACGAATCCACCCCTCCTTGAGCGCCTTTATTAGAGCCGCCTCATCGACAATTGGCCCACGCGCTGTGTTTATCAGGAAAGCAGTATTCTTCATTATTTTGAATTCCTTCTCTCCAAGCAGTCCACGGGTGCTATCATTCAACGGACAGCTAATATTAACAAAATCCGATTCAGCCAGTAGTGTATCCATATCCACCAGCTTGACATCAACATCAGCCAGGGCCGACTCCTTAATATAGGGGTCATAGGCGATATGCTTCATGCCAAACGGTTTTGCCAGACGAAACATATCATGTCCGATATTTCCGGTGCCGATAGAACCAAAAGTCTTGCCAACCAGTCCATAGCCATCATAATCTTCCTTTTCAGCCCAGCGACCCTCGCGAGCCAGTTTGTCTTTGAGCATCAGGCGCATGTTCAACGCCAGTAGAAAGGTTATGATGGTCACTGCCATCGGGCGACGCACCGCATTGGGGGTGATGGTAAGCATCACATCAGCAGCAGTTACTTCTGGTACATTAACCGCATCGTAACCCACTCCGCAACGATGTATGGAGATGAGCCGGTCATTTCCCGCAAGGCTACTTGCAGTCCACTTTGCCAGCCCGCTGATTACCATATCCATGCCCTGAATCTGCTCAGGGGTAACTTCAGGCTTAATCTCTGCGAGCTTTCGTACCTCAACCCCTGGTATCTCTTCAAGTAGCTTTACTCCTACATCGGAGTTTAAGAACTGACTTTTATCATTGAATCTGTCCCTGGTTATTCCAATTACGACTTTTCTCGACATGTTTAATCCATCCTCCTCCGAAAAGAATTCTAAACCTACTATACCCCCACGGTTCATCGTTGTAAACAGGGAACATTCAATGTCGATAAATTGTTGAATAAATGTTGATAATTTGTGAATTTTTTGTTGATAATATCTGTTGAGGAGGGCTATAAAACCAGCCCGTTAATTGCCCAGATATACTCATTACAGTACTGAAACAGGAACAGCACAAATCATTTCAGTAAGGGGCACTAACATTTCAGACAAGCAAATGACACCACCCTGTTTAGGGTCCAGTCATTAAAACGGCCAATTTATAGTCGCACTATAAATTGGCCGATGTTTTACCATTTGTCAACCCCATAAGGACTTCTGTTTGCTACGCCCTTCTATATACTTTTGCAATTTCAATAACTATGGTAAGCTGAGGCAGCATGAACGAAGATAATAAATCCAATCAAAAAATCCTTGAAAATTTTATAGTTAATAACCCAGACTTGGAGAAA
>CAYPSP010000218.1:0-2615 GCA_964413335.1 uncultured Dehalococcoidales bacterium | reverse complement strand
GCCATTTTTATCTAATAATGAGATGCCATTCCCTGGAATGTGGATGCCCGTCTTACGCTCCACCAGGAATTTCGAGTTTGTAGCTGAGAAAACGGGCAACCATAGTACTCTGGCACCCATCTTTGCCGCTGACTCTGCCGCAAGCACACTCAGTCCACCGCTTTCATAATCAAGGCAAATAGCACCGAAAACAGCTATGTCCGGGACCAATTGGGAAACCATCTCGGCAAGCGGCACCGTATTGAAAAGCCTGTTTTTCAGGACGATTCCCCCAAGGCCAAGATCGCGGGCAGTCAGTGCCGTTTCCAGCGCATTCTTGTGCCTGGATACGCCTGGTTCAGGGGCAAAATGCACGTGCATATCCAGGGCGCCCTTAACCAGCTTACCGATTTTTGAGTCATCAGCCCGTTCACTGAACTCGAGATTATATTTGTTAGCATAACCAGTATTGTTCATCAGTTATTCCTCTTTTAAAACTGGATACTGTTTACTACAGCCGCCTTAGTTCATTTTATTGATGCCCGAAACGCTTTCAGTTTAGCCTGAAACTCTGGCTTATTCCATACATCACGATTGGGAGAACCAACCGGCATTTCCCCGCTGATAATCAGCGAGACCTGTTGTAGAATCTCCTCCCACATATTCATAAACAATTGGTCTGTCCATCCAAGTGCATGAGGTGTTACTATGGTATTGTCCATCTTGAGTAACGGGTTATCCGACGGCGTTGGCTCTTTATCAAGTACGTCTAATGCTGCCCCCCGTATCCATCCTTCCTGTAGCGCCTTTACCAGGGCAGCCTCGTCAATTATAGGCCCCCGTGCTGTATTTATAATGAAGGCGGTTTTCTTCATCTTCTTTAGCTCTTTTTCTCCAACCAGGTGGTGGGTGCTCTCGCTTAACGGACAGCTGATATTCACATAGTCTGATTCAGCCAGCAGGGTGTCCATATTCACCAGCTTGACATCAACGTCTGCCAGGGCCGACTCCTTAATATAGGGGTCATAGGCGATGTGCCTCATGCCAAGCGGCTTGGTCAGCCGAAACATTTCATGGCCAATATTTCCGGTACCTATAGAACCCAGCGTCTTTCCTACCAGTCCATAGCCATGATAATGAGTTTTCTCTGCCCATCGGCCTTCGCGAGTTAGTTTGTCTTTGGTCAGCAGTCTCGTGCTCAGTGCCAGTAAAAAAGTAAGTATCGTTACGGCCATAGGACGGCGTACCGCTCCTGGAGTGATGCATACCATTATGTTGGCATCGCTAAGGGCAGGTACATCAACCATGTCGAAACCTACACCACCACGATGGATAGAGAGAAGTTGACTGTTTCTGGCGATGGTGGTTTTGGTCCATTTAGGTGCGAGAGTAAAAACCATGTCGAAGCCCTGTATCTGTTCAGGAGTAACCTCCAGTAGATGTTCCTTAAATATCTCGTATTCTACCGCGGGCATTTCATCCAGCAGCTTCAGCCCGGGGCTGGGAATGATAAACTTTCCTTGTTTGTCAAAGAAATCCCTTGATAATCCGATTCTGACTTTTCGTCCCATAAATTTTCCTCCTGTTTTGTTGCTGTTATTTTTTATTAGTTGATAGCTGTGAGAAACCTTCTCAGTTTGGCCTGAAATTCTGGTTTGTCCCAAACCTCTTTATTAACAAGTGCCTCGGGACGCTCTCCGCGCATAATTTGCGAAAGCTGGTTCGTGATTTGCTCCCATTGCACCAGGAACATCTGGTTGGTCCAGGCCAGGGCATGAGTTGCTATTATGACATTATCCATCTTGAGTAGCGGATTATCCGACGGCGTTGGCTCCTTCTCAAATACGTCTAAACCTGCTCCACGTATCCATCCTTCCTGTAGTGCCTTCACCAGTGCAGCCTCGTCTATAATGGCCCCGCGGGCAGTATTTATCAGGAAAGCGGTTTTCTTCATCTTCCGCAATTCTTTTTCACTGATAAGATGATGTGTACTCTTATTCAATAGGCAACTGATGTTTACGTAGTCTGACTCGGCCAATACGGTATCCATATCCACCAGCGTTACGCCAGCATCTGCCAACGCTTCCGGTTTCACGTAGGGATCATAGGCAATATGCTTCATTCCAAGTGGTTTAGCCAAGCGAAACATTTCATGCCCAATATTTCCGGTGCCTATGGACCCAAGTGTTTGTCCTACCAGTCCATAGCCGTAGTAGTTCGCGTTCTCCGTCCAGCGACCCTCACGTGCCATCTTGTCTTTGGTGAAGAGCCTTGTACTCAGTGCCAACATGAGAGTGAGAATTGCTACTGCTACCGGGCGGCGAACTGCATTGGGGGTAATGGTAAGCATCACATTAGCCTCGGTGAGGGACGGGACATCAATCATGTCATAACCTACACCGGTGCGGTGAACGCTTAGAAGCTGGTTGTTGCCAGAGAAGCTCTGTTCTGTCCATTTAGGCCTGAGAGAAACTACCATGTCAAAGCCTTCTATCTGACTGGGGGTAACTTCCGGTAATAAATCAGCCAGCTTTGCATATTCCACTCCTGGCATCTTATCCAAAAATGTAAGGCCGGGGCCAGGCATAATAAATTTCCCTGCTTTGTTAAAACAATCATTGGTCAATCCAATCTTA
>CAYPSP010000217.1:0-2624 GCA_964413335.1 uncultured Dehalococcoidales bacterium | reverse complement strand
CTCTTCGTTACTTAATTTCGATGCTCGTATTTGAGTTATCACTCGAGAAGGCTCCAATAATGGGCAATCGCTACCAAACAAGATTCTATTGCTACCAATCAAATCGCTGACCTGTTTATAAATCTGTGCTCTGTATAGAAATACAGTAGCAGCGGTATCAAAAAAGACATTAGCCAAAGCGTCTCTTACCTCTGGCATCAGAGCATAAAAGGGCAAACCTCCACCCCAATGAGCGCATACTAATTTAAGTTCAGGGAACTTCTGTATAAAAGAGTAAAGTAAAGGTGGAGTAATATTACCTTTGCCTGTATACTGATGCCCAACCGGCTCAGATGAATGGGTTAGAAAAATTAGGCCCTGCTTTATCATCTCCTCAATCAAGGGCTCCATTATAATACTATCTGTAAGGCTATAACCCTGAACATCGGCTCTCATTTCCCCCAAACCCTTTGCTCCCGCCTTAGCGCAGCGAATTATTTCATATATTGCCGCATCCCCAGACTTAGGTTGAACGGCACAAAAAGCAACAAGTCTGTCAGGATACTTAGATATTGACTCCAGGATATAGTTATTTGTCTCTATACATATATCCTGACTCATCCATCCTATGTTTAACACGACAGACATATCAACCCCATTTTCGTCCATACAAGTTATCAATTCTTCAGCAGTTATAAGTTTCGCTTTTGAATTAGAATATAACAACGAAAAACAAGGGTCGCGCCGAATATATTCACTGCGTTTTTCTTTTATCCAAGGAGGGAATATATGAGTATGAAAATCTACAATCACAGCTATATTATAAACATACTATCCAAAACTTCATAGTCTACGACTATTAAATGCTCCCTAGTAATTATTTCACTTACTGCTATTCCTTCCTCCAAAAAACAGGCAGGGCTCGGATGAGCCCTGCACTATACCATTTTAACCCCGTTTCACAAACGGGTTATTCACCTATCAACAAACATATAAATTCTACTACTTCTTCGAGAGATACCCCCCCCCATTTTATATATATGACTATCCCTCAACCCTAATTGCTGCCAGCTTTTCGATAGCTGTGATAAGGGCCTGTGTGCCTTTTTCATGTAGCCCATCCGCTTCAACAGAATGGAATAACTGATGAACCAAAGACACTCCTGGGAGAGTTGCTTCACCATCGCCAGCCGCCTCCATCACCAAACGTAAATCTTTCTGGATAGTCTTAACCATAAAACCTGGTTCAAGATCTCTTTTAAGTATCTTAGGAGCAAGGTTAGTAAGTTGCCACGAGCCTGCTGCTCCAGCACTTATTGCCGTAAACATTTTGTTCAGATTAATATTCGACTTTGCCGCTAGAGTAAGTTCTTCGCATACGGCAAGGATATTAAGAGCACAACCTATTTGATTACAAAGTTTGGTAACCTGGCCAGAACCATGTTCTTCTCCAATATGTGTAATATTCTCCCCTAATACCTCTAGAATCGGCATGCATTTTTTTAGTGCCTCTTCAGGACCTCCAACCATAATGGATAGTGTCCCTGCTTTTGCCCCAGTATCTCCCCCGCTAACTGGAGCATCCAACACTTCGACCCCTTTTTCTTCCAATTTAGCAGCGATTTCTTTGGTAACTTTTGGTGACATCGTAGTCATATCAATCAAGGTCATACCGGGATGAACTCCTTCTATCACTCCGTTATTTCCAAGAACAACCTCCTTTACATCTGCTGATGCCGTTACCATTGTTATAACTACATTGACCTTTTCTGCAACTTCCCTGGCTGATTTTGCTGCAACTGCACCATATCCCACACACTCATCTATGCTAGCTTGACTGCGATTCCAAACAACTACTGAATAGCCAGCATTAAGTAAATTCTTGGTCATGGGTTTCCCCATTATTCCTAGTCCGATAAATCCCACCATTTCCTGTGTCATAAATACCTCCTTTTGTTTTTCTGCTCATTGGATAGATTAATCAACAGGCTAAATAATACCACATGCAATTCAATTTTCCAGATTTTTAGTATTCCAAAGTCTCCATTACATTAATGCATTACTTCCTGCTTTACTAATACTAAATTATACTTTTCTTATCTATAACTCATAGTTTCTGGAGAAGTTTTTAGTACATTCATCTTTTTTATTACCCTACTCATTATTTCTAAATTGACTGCATCTGATGTTGTAACACCTAGTTGATTGAAATGATATAAAGAGGAGAACATAATGCGGAAGACCTAAGAACCACCAAATAAGAAAATGCAATTTGGTATAAAGAAAAATAAACTATGCCGAGGGAGGGACTCGAACCCACACTCCCTTTCGAGAAGCGGATTTTAAGTCCGCCGCGTCTACCATTCCGCCACCTCGGCAAGTTGATAAAGGCGGCGAGCGGATTTGAACCGCTGCATAGGGGTTTTGCAGACCCCCGCCTTAACCACTTGGCTACGCCGCCACCTAACTCTGGAGCGGAAGACGGGATTCGGACCCGCGACCTTCTCCTTGGCAAGGAGACGTTCTACCGCTGAACTACTTCCGCTTAGCCTACAAATCTTATCATCTATTCTATCTTAAACAAACTCCCGTATGGTGCCGAGGGGGAGACTTGAACTCCCACGGGCTTACGCCCACCACCCCCT
>CAYPSP010000216.1:0-2674 GCA_964413335.1 uncultured Dehalococcoidales bacterium | reverse complement strand
ATTGATAGCCATCCGTTCCGCTGCCGCCCTGACCATGCGATTCGCCGAGTTTATCTCTGGAATAAGTCTTCGTCTGCCCATTATCGTCTGCACAAAACCAACTTTCCTCGCCTGGTCCTTTATCGTTTCCATATACTTTTCCACACCAGGATATCTCTTGAAATATAGAGAGATAAACTTGGCCGCTTCCTCCCTGCTGATCCCTGTAGCTTTAACCAGCCCATAATCACTCATACCATAAATAACACCGAAGTTTACCGCTTTGGCGTTACGCCTCATTTCTGGAGTCACCTCTTCTATTGAAACACCAAATATTGTAGAAGCGGTAATACTATGAATATCCTCATTACGTATAAAACTCGTAATTAGAGCCGCGTCCTGAGAAAGATGAGCCAGCGCCCTGAGATCAATTTGCGAGTAGTCAGCACTTAAGAGATATGAGCCCCCAGGAGCGACAAAAGCTTGTCTTATTTTACTTCCCAACGTGCTTCTCACCGGGATATTTTGTAGATTAGGATCGCTGGAAGATAGCCTTCCAGTAGTAGTACCAGTCTGATTAAAAATAGTGTGTACTCTCCCAGTTGCGGGATCTATCAACGCCGGTAGAGCATCAACATATGTTGTCTTTAGTTTAGAGAGCTGCCGATACCTCAATACAAACTCAATTATAGGATGGGTATCTAGTAATCCCTCCAAAACTGCGGCTTCGGTGGAATGGCCATTCTTCTTTTTACGAACCTGAGGCAGTTTCAGTTCTTCAAACAGCACTTTCCCCAATTGCTTGGGTGAATTGATATTGAATTGATGCCCCGCGTTTTTGTAGATTTCCATCTCCAATTTCAGCATTTCTTCGCCTAATTCCAGAGACATACCCTCCAACAATCGAGTATCCAAAGCAATACCATCTCTTTCCATTGCTGCAATCACAGGCACTAAAGGCATCTCTAATTCGCTAAAAAGTGGCCATAATCCTTGCTGGAATAGTTCATGTTTAAAAACTTTCTGCAACTTCCACATAGCTTCCAGACTAGCACCAGAACAGTCTACAATTTGTTCTATATTTAACTTTTCCGCCGATGCACAGCCCTTCTTTGTAGTCAGCAATTCATCAAGGGATGTTATCTCCACACCCAGTTTATTGAAAGCGAGAGAGGCAAGAGTCAAATTCTTCTCACCCAGTAGATGAGCCGCTATCTTCAAATCAAACTGCAAGTGCCGCAGGCTTATTCCACAGTTAGCTAATGTAGCTATTTCACGTTTACCATCATAAGTTATTTTTACTATGCCTACATCCTCAAAAATGGGTTTTAACTTTATCAGCTCAGTAAACGGAATCTGGGCAGACCGATTCAATTTGTACTGCTCCATAGGAAGATAGAACGAACTGCCCTGAGACGGGGATATTACAATCCCATTTAGAGAAGCCTCTGGTGTATTACCCTTCTTTTTCATTACACGAGAAAAGAGCCCCAGAATAGCTATTTCAGCCGCTCCTTTAAGTTCTTCCATGAGCTTACTCAATACCGCCTCTGAATCAACAATAGTGCATGAAGCTTTTAGAGCATCTCCGCCTTTATCTGTTACAATCCTGGCATCTGCCATTTTTGGTAGCCTTGGAAGTAACTTGCTAAATTCAAGTTCTTGAAATAGTTCTACCACCTTCTCCCTATTAAAATTTTTTACCCGGCAGTCTTCAAGATTCAATTCAACAGGGACTTCCCTGATTATAGTGACCAACTCTTTACTTTGAAAAGCCTGTGATTTATTTTGACTCAGCATTGTTTGCAATCTACTTGGCACTATTTCACTAATATGAGCATAAATTTCTTCCAGGCTACCATAACTTTGAATTAGTTTAGCCGCTGTCTTACTTCCAATACCGGGGACGCCAGCAATATTATCCGAAGTATCACCAACCAGGGCTTTGTAATCCACTACCTGCCCAGGACTCACTCCATACTTTACCTGCACAGCTTCTACATCATAAAGAAAGCTATCATTAAAGCTACGTCTGGGCATATAAGCCTTAACATCTGGGGACAGTAATTGCAGCATATCGTTATCCCCGGTAGTAATAACACTTCTAACCCCCTTCTCTCCAGCTTTTTCACTTAAGGTCCCAAGGATATCATCCGCCTCAAAGCCTTCAACTTCAAAAATAGGGATATTTAAAACCTCCACCAGATGATGTACTCGTACGATTTGTTTTTTTAGTTCCTCTGGTGTCTTTTGACGCTGCGCTTTATACCCTTTAAACAACTTATGTCGAAACGTAGGAGCAGGATAATCAAAGGCAATGGCCCAATAGTCTGACCGTAATTCGGCAAGGATTTTAAGTAACATGCTGGTAAATCCATACACCGCATTAACAAGTTCCCCTGTTCTTGAAACAGTTAATGGAGGGATAGCATGATATGCACGATGCACCAAGGCATTCCCATCAAAAAGCAGTAATAGCGGTTTATTACTCTCGTCTTCTATCATTTCTGTCACTGACTTATCCATATAACTACAGGATATCGAGGATGTTGAAAAACCAATGTAATTCCCTTCTTTTTTAAATTATAGCATTTCCCCATCACCCATAATCCTCATCTTCCACTTATATTATTTCCTTAAGACAATCTCAGGTCCTCCTTAACATATGTAATGATTGTTTCTTTTCTAAAAACTA
>CAYPSP010000215.1:1302-2678 GCA_964413335.1 uncultured Dehalococcoidales bacterium | reverse complement strand
GAACAGAAAGAATCAAGTTTACAGTAAATGAGGATAACGATATTACTGACAAGCTAAGAAGATATACGTATATAATCTGTGCTTGGCTACCTTTCTGTTTTTAGCCAGAGTCTGTTACCGTCGGTTTTAAATTCAATAGTACCTGAAATATCGGTTCGATAGACTCTATCGTCGCCGACATAATTTCCAAGCATATTTATTACTTCGTCATTTGGGTGTCCGTAATTATTTTCTAAACCAACTGAGATTACTGCTATTTCAGGATCAGTGATAGATAGAAAACTTACTGATGATGAAGTATTACTACCATGGTGAGCTACTTTTAAAACTGTGCTTCTTAGATTAGCTCGTTGCATGATGAGGTTAAGTTCAGCTTCATGTCGGATATCTGCTGTGAACAGGAAACTAATCTGTCCATTGCATAATCTTAGAACTAATCCATTATTATCGGTATCATTGCTGGTTCCTTCAAACAACTTAGCCGGAGGATTGAGCACTTCTATCTTGATATCGTTACCAAGGTCAATAACTTGTCCTACTTCAACTGATATATGTTTAATATGATTATTATTAGTAACAGCAAGCCATTCTTGATAAATAGCAGAGTTGTAGTCAATTTCTGCCTCGATTACTTGCTTCACTTTATAACGCTGTAGTATTTCAATAAGTCCAGTTATATGATCAGCATGTGGCTGTGTAGATATTATAAGGTCTATTGTCCTTTCCCAGAATGGTAATTTATTACTTAATTCAAGGCATAAATCCTGTGAACTAGGGCCACCATCTATCAGAATGTTTTGACCACTTGGTGTTTGGACGAGGATAGCATCCCCTTGTCCAATATCAAGGTAACTAACATGCAAATACTTATCTGGAAGGGTAATAATTGTTGCCCATATTAATATAGTTGCAATTAATAGAGGAATTGTAATCAATTTAGCAAATAGGTATTTCTTTGCCTGTTTAGAATTTATTGTCATTAATTTGTATCTCCATGTGGCCGATGAAAGAAGAAGTATTGTAGTTTCTTCATATGGTTGAGCAATATCACAATTATTACTAGTCCGCTATAGTACACGCTTACATGCCATGTATTTAGTTTGCCAGTTTCTATGAAACAGAATGGCGAAGCAGCAAATATTTGTACTACCAGGAGAAGATAACTGAGGAATAGCCAAGCGACCCAGCCAAGTATATTCGCTATAAATGGAATAAAAAGTCCTGAGAATGCTACCAGTGCCGAGCTTACTATAATGGCAGGTAGAGATGGCAGAGAAAAGAGATTTGCAGGTAGAGAAGCAAGAGAAATTATTTGAAAATTTTGAACTATGATAGGCCAGATGAATATTGTGACTGCTAGTGTTGCTGCGAATGTA
>CAYPSP010000215.1:0-1292 GCA_964413335.1 uncultured Dehalococcoidales bacterium | reverse complement strand
TGTATCCGATATTACATTAATTATATTGATTAACTTATTATTACTACCAAATATTGTGAATGTAAGATGCCTTCCAGATTTATTTATTAAAGGATATAGGAAAATGAGACCGCATATTGCCATAAAGCTGAGTTGAAATGAAGTGGTCCAAAGAAGCTGTGGCTGAATAGCAATCATAATCGCGGCTGCAAAAGATAATGCAGTTATAGAACTTCTTTGTCTTCCTAGTAAATCTGCTATTAGAAAAAGGCTTGCCATGATTGAAGCACGAATAATTGGTGGTCGCATTCCGGCAAGTAATACGTAACTCCATGTTGCCAGGATGGTTATCCAAAAGTACAAAGAATGCTGCCGCCCAAAGAGAAAGATACTGAATCCAAGTATCATGATAATTACTATGCTAATATGCAAACCGGAGATAGCCAGTAAATGTGCGATACCGGTTCTGGAAAACTGCTGGTAAATTGATTGGGGTATATTATCTCGATTACCAAGTAAAATACCCTGAGCAAGTGAGGCATGTGGTTCGGGTAAAGACTGAGATAATGAAATAGAGAGGTTTTCTCTAAGTGAATACACCCACTGTAGGGGTTTTAGGCCCTGTTTTCTGGATATTATTTCAATATCAGGATAATAAACAACTGAATATATAGATTGCTTAGCAAGGTAGTTTTCGTAATCAAAATCAGAGAATGGGGAAGGGGTTTCCAGCTTGCCGGTTACTTTTAATATATCTCCGTAGTGGTATGATGGATACCTGTTAACTCGTATCAGAGCAGTTCCTGATACTTCGCTATATGTGTCTGCTACTCTAATCTCCCTGACAGAAACCTTTAAGAAACTGAAATTATCCCTGTTGTCAGGTTCTTCTTTTATTATTCCTTGAAATTGAATATTTTCTATTTCATTATAGAAACAAAGGGTGTATTCGTCTACTTGAGGTATATTTGAAATATAGTGAAAGCCACCGGCAAAGAAAAATAGAATACACAGACTTGTTATTATCAAGCGGACCTTAATTTCCTTTAGAAAAGGAATAATCAATAGTGGTAGAGGAAAAGAAAAAATTAGTAAAAAGGGTAGGCTGAATTTTGGAACAAAAAAGATACCAGCAACCCATGCACAGCTAATATACAAAAGCCACATAATAGTTATCTACTCAGAAACAGTTATTAGGTCCTTTATATTATTGAAGGTTACTTCGCCGAATCCCTTTACTAGGATGACATCTTCAATGCAATGGAAATTACCGTTATCGTTTCGATAATCTACGATGGATTGTGCTCTAGATA
>CAYPSP010000214.1:2403-2683 GCA_964413335.1 uncultured Dehalococcoidales bacterium | reverse complement strand
CTCATCTAACTCAGTACTGGATAGGCCTGCGTCAATGATACGTTTGGTAGCCTGCACAATTTCGTCACGCCCCCCATAATCAAAGGCAAGGCAAAGGGTAAAGGCAGTATTATTTTTAGTTAATGATATCGCTGCAGATAATTTTTGTTGTAATTTCTCAGGTAACTTATTCGTTTTTCCAATGTGCATTAACCGGATATTTTCTTGATGTAAATTCTCAGTTTCTTTGTCTATTTTATGGGTTAGGAGATAGATTATCCCTGAAACCTCTGTTTTTGGG
>CAYPSP010000214.1:0-2393 GCA_964413335.1 uncultured Dehalococcoidales bacterium | reverse complement strand
GTTCTCTGTTGAGAAGGCATAAAGGGTAAGGTATTTTACTCCGTAGTTGATAAGGGACTGGATGGTTGGGCGTATATTGTTTCCTCCTGCCCTATGTCCAGCAATTCTGGGTAAGCCACGCTTTTTAGCCCATCTTCCGTTACCATCCATAATGATAGCAATATGTTGTGGCGGATAGTTTATCTGGCTCATTTATTTTTCTCCCCTGAAAGAAGACGTGACATTTTCTGAAATGGATAGCTAATATTATATTTTAGACTGGAAAGAAATAGTTTACTGTGCCAGTCGAAGGAGAAATTAGGTGAATTTAGTAGTGATGTGGCCATGTCTCCCGAAGTAAATAGATTAAATAGTTTCTCGATTTGTTGGTTGCTCAGTTTACTGTAAATCCATCTGATCCAGTATCCGAAACTAATTTCTCTCCCCATTTTTGCTTTCCATCGCTTCTGGTATTGGGCGAGGTAGCTTGCAGAGAGATTGTCCTTATCCAGGGCCTCTTTGAGCACATCACTGGCAATTTGTGCCCCTAAATTTCCCAAATAGATACCTCCTCCAGTAGTAGGTTTAACTTGGCCTGCAGCATCTCCGATAACAAGTATTCTCTCTTTCACACTATGTGGTAAGGCACATAAGGGTATAGCTTTTTGTTTTATCTTAATGTTAGTATCAGTTAGTTTTTCCTTGATGAGGGGGCTAAGCAGAAATTTTTCCAAGTGTAGTTTTGCATGGGATGATGATATCAACCCGGCCAGAGCTTTACCAGGTGAAGTAGGTACTAGCCAGGCGAAAAAATTTGGAGCTAACTGCTGGTTGAAGTACACTTCGACTTCGTCTAGATTTGTAGCGCCAATTTCTGTCTGAGCGCCAATAGCGAAATGTTTGAATTTGCCCAGGCCCAGCTTATAATGAAGCCTGAGGTCTTGTCCTGTAGCTATTATCACAGCCCTTGCACAGAAGATCTGTTTAGAATTATTGCACGAAGTTTCTACTAGGGCTTTATTGCCTTTTATATTGACGTCAGTGCAATCAGTTGAAAAATAGTAAGTAACCCCTTTAGCCTGTGCCTTATTGGCAATAGCGCTATCAAAACGACTCCGGTCTATTATATAAGCATTGACCTTTTCGCTACTCAGCCTGGTAGATTTTCCAGAAGGCAAGAAAAAACTGGCAGAATTGACTTTTCTTACTATTACCTCAGGGCTGATACCAAAAGCCTCAAAACACTCAGAGCTTATTATTCCCGTGCAACAAACATCTAGTCCTGCAGCACTTTTGTTATCTAGTACGGCTACGCTATGACCAGCAGAAGCTAATTCACAAGCAGCATAGCTGCCTGCCGGTCCCGCTCCTACTACAATGACCTCATAAGATTTGTATGGCAATTTTATGCTAACTCCCTGGACTTCTTATTAGATGATGATAATATATTACATATTATTTATCTTCGCCAACTCGTATTGAGAACACAGGTGATGTAACGGTATGTATCTGATATACTGAACTATGTTGGCTAATAATATTTAGTTGATGAGATACATATCTTGCAGGATAATAAAAAGAAGCAGGAGAAGTGTTCATTGGTAAGTTATCTTGCACTTTGTTCTTCTTCAAGGTAGTATATTTAATATAAATGAGGTGGAGCTCTGAAATCGAGGGGAGTTGTTTTCTCAATAGAAATGAGATAGGAGGTAAAGAGATGGAATCAAGTGATAGAGGTGGGTTACTTAGTGCTGGAGGGGTATTAAGCATAATAGTAGGAGCTTTTGAGATAATTGCTGGGACTATATTTATTGTTAGTATGGCTTTTGGTATGTCACTATGGGGGGCATGCCCTTGGGGTGGGCCAGATATTAGCAGATGGTTTGCTTTAGGAAATTTTGGTCTTTCTCTAACAGTAATGATTATCATAGGAATAGTCATCCTTGTTCTGGGAATACTGGCTCTGATAGGTGGTATCTCAGCCATAAAGAGGAGCAGTTTTGGAATGGCAATGCTAGGGGCTATTTGTGCGTTGCTTCCTATAAACATGCTTGGCTTATTTGCGGTTATATTTGTCTCTCTGGCAAAGGGAGAGTTTAATAAAGAGGAATAGATGCCGAAGTGGCGGAATGGCAGACGCGCTACGTTCAGGACGTAGTGTTCGTAAGGACATGAGGGTTCAAATCCCTCCTTCGGCACTTACACTTGTCAGATACATGCGCCTGTAGCTCAGCGGATAGAGCGCAGCCCTGCGGAGGCTGAGGTCGTGGGTTCAAATCCCACCGGGCGTGCTATAATCTATCGAATCTTAATAACAACCTTGTTATTAATCTATCGAATTGAGGGCGGTTAGCTCAGCGGTTAGAGCGCCTGTTTTACACACAGGAGGTCAGAGGTTCAAATCCTCTACTGCC
>CAYPSP010000213.1:0-2704 GCA_964413335.1 uncultured Dehalococcoidales bacterium | reverse complement strand
TCCGGTGTTGTCGAATACCATCCCAAGAATAAGTGGGCCGATAGCACCACCGACAGTAGCGCAGAATGTAACAATATCAAATCTTAGTTTTTGATTGATTGTCTATCTGTACTCATCTTGTCTGGCTTAATTAACAGTGTTACAGCAACTTGGTGAACTCATTTACTGATAATCCTGCTTGGTGAATAATAGCTCGCAGCGTTCCTCTATCCAGTTCCTTATGAAGGGGAATAACTAATTGACAAAAAGGTTCGTCTCGCCTGAGAGTCACATGGCTACCTTCCTGTCTTTTAAAATAGAATGCAGCTTTTTCCAATACCTTGATACACTTTTTACCTGATAAGACAGGAAGCTTACTCATACTACTGCTATTGTTGCTCCGAACTTCTCTTCGGGGATAGGCAACTTATCCTCCTGAAGTGAGTGGACATAGCAATTTACAGCTTCCTTGATGTTTTTTAGTGCCTCCTCTTTAGTCTTCCCCTGGCTGATACAGCCGGGCAGGCTGGGACATTCCACTACCCAGTAACCATCCTCACCAGAATATAAAATTACTTCTCTCATTTCTCCCTCCTACCTAGATTCTATCAGCATTTACTAGTTTTGGTTTCTTTCTGTACCGGCTGACCATATGTTTAACACTAGACTACGGATCTCAGCAAGTACTATTTCAATATACTCTATAGGCGTGAGATAGGCAAGAGTCAGTCTCTTCAAATACAAGATGAGCCTGAAGAGGGGCGGTAAGGGAACTGTCTCCACTTTGTCATTCCTGCGAAAGCAGGAATCCTGTCACGAACTGGTCGCAGATTCTTGTGCAGGAACTAGCAGTAGCTAGCTACTTGCTTCGCTGCCTGAGTAAAAAGTGAGAAGGCCAAGTGGTTTTCCACTATGATGATTATTAATCTTTGGCGCTCAGGGATATCTAATTTCTGAAACGGATTGAAAAACCGTTTTTATACACTGCCCGAATTGTTTGTGCCATCATTACTGCCTTAAATTGAAGATATCAGAAACACAGATTAAGTTCCAATTCCCCATTCATATTCCCCAAAAGCTGGAAGATAAGAATTCTCTAGTTCTGGATTATCAAGAATTCTGTTTTGTTGATATGTAAAGAAATAAATCCTTGTGCATGATTTTATTTTAACCCCGATACCATTCACTTCTTTGATTATTACCTTCCATTTTATAACACTGTCTTCGCAGACAATTATTGGATTCGGAGTAATGTTTATTTCAATTTCAGCACGTTCAGAATTTAATTTATCAAGTTCGCCAATCATATCCTCTATTTCATCATTCTTGATGTTAAGCGTCTCCTCCAATATCTCTTTTTCGATTGTAGAATTTCCAATTTGAACTTTTAATTCATCAATTGATTTTTCTGTATTCTCTTTCACGATTTCTTCTTCGCTTATCGATCTCTGGCATTCGTCTAGTTTTGATTCTGGAACACATCCGGAAAAAACTATTAATATCGCTAAAAAAACATCAAAATTATAACAATCTTTATTTTCATTGCTTCCCTCCTCCTGGAAGGTCCAGCCTACAAGATGTTTCAAACTTGTTTCCATCGTCATCTATCCATTTCAAGCTATATATTACATATGCAATCTGATGGCTATAATAAAACCTATAAAATGCAACCTTTCGCCAAAGAGGATCAACGTAACAATCTTCACCAAAAACCTTTGGAATATCGGAATAAAATTCATCATAAATATCTCCAGAGGACTCATAAAATACAGAATGAAGTTCTTTTATTTTAGATCCCACTCCATTTACCTCTTCAAATTTCATGTCTCCCTTGACACGTCCTTCTTCATCCATTGTGTCTTTTATATATTCATCCGATATAACATCGGGGTTTATAGTCATTTCTATTTTTGGAAGGAAACCTCTTTCCATTCTTACGTTATAAAGCTATTCTTCTAGCTCAATCATCCGATCATCTTTAGCCTTAATTGTACTATTAAGAGAAAGTTTTTCAGCTTCTAACTCACTAAGCTGAATTTCTAATCCACTCTTTTGAACATCAAAACTTTCTATTTGATCGATTAGCTTATCATTATTTTTAGTGCATTCATCAAATTCCGATTTTGGCACTAGCGCTAATGAACGTCCAGAACATCCAGGAAGGATAGTCAATACTATCAGACAAACAGTTAGGGTTATGCCAAGAATTACTTTTTCCATTGCCTTTCCCCTTTGTTGCCTCTGTTTTGTTATTTTCTCCTCGTCCGATGCTACTATCATTTATAACTATTACCAAGCTACTTTTACCACACATAGAGCAGTATGCAGGACTTGCTTGCTCAATGTCATGAATTTATTCATGACATACATGCTAAGTAGACCATTAGAGATAGTTATTATTTATATAATATGCCTAACTGGGATGATTGTCATCATATTAGTCTAATCTGTCTCTGTCTGGTTATTGTGAAATACAGCGTAATTACCGATTGATATTCATAGTGGATTAATTATAGGGGAAGAAGTAATATAGTCAGGGAGATTACCATAGTTTAGTTATCATAATTGTATGAGTGTTACTTATGTAGCTCAGCCTCCGCAAATGATTGAGTAGCTAATTAGTATCGGATACAATAAGTCTACGTGAAGAAATTAGTCACAACGAAGAGTGCTTAGTCTTTAGTAGAGCTAAGAAAGGGGTAAGTATGCGATATTCTATTAAAGC
>CAYPSP010000212.1:2408-2707 GCA_964413335.1 uncultured Dehalococcoidales bacterium | reverse complement strand
GAAATATTCTGTGTGGGGTAGTGATGAGGAATTAAAGCATAAAATAGGAAACAGTGATTTTCCAAGGAAAATATATCACAATCAAAATTAATAAGGCATTCGGGTATGCCTGAAAGTAGGGCATAAGAGAACCAAGGACTGGCACATAGTTCATAGTTTGTAACTCGTAGCAACTCACAACTCCCTCCCGATACAGGGTAGATTCCTACTACCTGCTTTCGCAGGCACAAGTTTCACAGGAATGATATAGGTGAAGTTTGAACTACTGCTATCAGATGCCGTAGTCAGCGCAGCCCGGA
>CAYPSP010000212.1:0-2398 GCA_964413335.1 uncultured Dehalococcoidales bacterium | reverse complement strand
TTCAATTACAAACTCGATAAACACGTCGGCGACATCCAGAAAGAACTCTTTATCCGAGTACCCAAGAACAATCGTTTTGTAGCCTTTCTGCTCTATTTCGGCAGCTAACTGTTGGAGATCTTCCTCCGGCTGTTCGCTTATGAAGGCAATCTGTGACCTGGATTTGTCACATATTTCCCGATGGTTTTTCCTTCTCAGGGTATTGATATCAAGCCCTTTTGTCTCTGGTTTTGTACCGCTGGCGGAAAGCTGAATATCAACAGGGAGTTTCCCCTGGCGCATCCAGATTACAGAACCTTTTCGTCGAAGCACCCTGAACCCGAGTTGTTCTGTGAAAAGAGAAACTACCATCTCGAAATCATCCCTGTACACCCGAAAAGCACAATGGTTAAATTCCATCATAACTCCTTCTCCAATGTCTATTATGCAACGGATTATACAATACGGGACGAGGCTTTTTTTTATTAGTCACAGGGAAAAGGTTAAGGGGAGTGTTCTTCTATGGCTCCAAAACCCTTCATGCGCCGTAAACTCCTGACCTCGGGTATGAAGAGCATCAGCGTAAACAGGAATGCCAGTATATCTGCGGCGGGGTAGGATAACCATATACCGTCTAACTGCCAGAACCTGGGTAATATGAGTATCAATGGCAGGAAGAACAGGATTTGCCGTGATATAGCGGTAAGAAAAGCGGGAGTAGCTTTCCCGATTGACTGGAATAGTACCGAGCCTACTACCTGGAATCCAATTAAGAACATGCAGAGAGATATTAGCCTGGCTGCTCTGGAGGATTCTATGATAAGAGAAGCGTCGTTGGTGAAGATACGAATAATTGGTTCCGCATTAATAACGAGCGGGAAAAATGCCACCAGCGATATTATTGTTGATATTATGACGGAGAGCTTTATAGCCCTGAGCGCCCTCGCACCATTTCTTGCCCCATAGCTGAATCCGAGGATTGGCTGCAGTCCCTGTCCAATGCTGAAAAGAGGCATTAGCACGAACATCAGCACTCGACCTACGATACCAAAAGTGGCTACAGCCATATCACCGCCATGGAGGATTAATGAGTGATTCATCAGTATCATAACGAAGCTGCTAGCACTTGACCTGGCGAACGAAGCCATGCCAATGGGAATGATTTCTTTAATAATTCCGTAGTAGGGGATAAGGTTTACCATGCGAATCTTGAGTGTACTGCTCTGAAACTTATAATAGAAAAAAATGTACGAAGAGGTAACCATTATCGATATAACGGTAGCTAGCGCTGCACCCTGTACCCCCATGTCCATTTTGAGAATGAAGACTGCGTCGAGCACAATATTTAATCCTGCTCCAATTATCATGGCAAACATGGGAACCTTGGCGTTTCCTTCAGCCCTGACCAGGCTGTTTGTCGACATTGCAAAGATGCGGAAAACCGTACCCAGAAGGATGATATCAAGATAACCTTTGGCATAAGGGGCAATCGATTCAGATGCTCCGAATAATCTGACCCAATAACTGGTATCGGCTAATCCGATTACAGTAAAGGCTAGTCCCAATATTACTGATAGGGATATGGCATTGCCCAGCGTCCGTTCCGCTTTCTGTATATCACCAGCGCCCAGTGACCTGGAGATAAGTGATGATCCTCCTATACCCAGCAGCATACCCACGCCCATTAACAGCATCTGAATCGGAAAGACAATAGTAAGCCCGGCAATTCCCAACGGTCCGACCGCATGGCCGATAAAGATAGTGTCGACCACATTGTATAGAGCCATCACAATCATGCCTACTGCGGCAGGAAGGGATAGCCTTAATAATAATCTGCCAATTCCTTCATTGGCTAACAAATTTTGTCTTGCGTCGTACATATAGTATTTATCCCTTGTTAGCTGTAGTATTTCTCATCGGGAAAACCTGGCTACGCTGTTTATAGCCTTATAATTTTGAGAATACCTCTCGTACTTTCTGCAATGAAGCAGAGGCTTCCTTGAGTTCGTCATTACTGAGGCTGGCCATGCTCTCCCTCAGGGCATCTCTAGTATGCTTTCTGTGTTCTTCAATTAGTAGATTTCCTTTACAGGTAAGCTGGATATCAAGCATCCTTCTGTCTGATGGATCAGTATTTCGTTCAACTATTCCCGTATCTACCAGCTTGTCAATAAGATGGGTCATTTGCGGCCTTGGTATAAACAGCCTGTCAGCAACGTTGCTGATATGTACCTGTCCGCTTTGATGCAGTATTCTCATAATCTCGTAATGTGGCGGCAATAAACCATGCTGGGTCAGCGTTGTCTTGTCCTGAAACAGTTTTTTCTTTATTGCCCGTTGAAAAAGCGGCATGATGTAATGAAGATTATTGATAATACCGTCTAATTCACGTGTTCTGCCTTTTGATTCATTCATAATG
>CAYPSP010000211.1:0-2716 GCA_964413335.1 uncultured Dehalococcoidales bacterium | reverse complement strand
CTACCATAACATTCTCTATAATTGACATGTTGGCAAATAGCTTAATATCCTGAAATACCTGAGCTATTCCCAGTGAAGCAATAACATGAGGAGACAGATTCCCCAGTTGTCGTTGTTTGAACCATATTTCCCCATGCAAAGGTTTCAATAGACCTACTGTGAGTTTGCTTAGCGTAGTTTTACCAGCACCATTTGGCCCAATTATTGCTGTGATTACACCCTTATTTACTGAAAAACTTACCCCTTTTAAAGCCATCAATTTATTGAAGGCCATCGACAGATCCTTTATCTCTAAAATGGGTTGTTCGTTTGAATGCTCTAACATAACAATCTCATTACTACGAATCACGGCAGTTCGAAAATATTGCCTTCCATCTACCCTTTTCTCCCATTGATACTAATTTACGACAGATTGAAATCAGTCCTCTTGGTAAGAATCGTAAAGTAGCTATCAGGATAATACCATATGCAATGAGTTCATAGGCACCTGTAGATCCACTAATTAGCAACGGCACAAAATCCCGCAATAGCTCAATTATCCCTACAAGCAAACCCGCCCCCAGCAATGCTCCCCACGGGCTTGATAGTCCTCCTAAAATTGCCATTATCGCTATCATCACGGAAAAATCAACACCAAAGGTAGCCGGTTCAATACAGCTTATATAGTGGGCATAGATACTTCCAGCTACACTTGCATACATGGCACTGACTGCAAATATCGCTACTTTGTATTTCATTATATTTATTCCCAACACCTGGGCAGTCTCGTCGCTTCCTCCATCAAATAAGTTCATCGCCCTTAATGCTCTGCCAGTCCGAGAATTGACCAGATTTAGAGAAAAGATGAGTGCCAGAAGAGTAATTGCCCATATAAGGTAATAAATAAAAAACGAATATGAAATACCCCCCACTGATGGAAGTTTAGGAATATTCATCATTCCTGTAGCACCACCAGTCAAATCTGCTACGCTTATTATTAGATAATAAAATACCAAATTCAAAGCGATAGTTATGCCTCCTACAATAAGTCCGCGCAATCTGAAAATGGCCCTACCAATTATTACAGCAATACAACCCGTGGCAATAGCAGCAATAATAATAACCAGCCACGGTGAAAGACTATATCTGGTGGTAAGAATCCCAGATGTATAAGCGCCAATTCCGAAAAATATTGCTTGCCCCAGAGATATTTGTCCTGCAAATCCCATTAGCAATATAAGTCCCATGGTAACTAGTGAATAATATCCTATGGTGGTAAAGACAATAACAAGGTAATGATTCCCTAGAAATGGCAAGATGAACAAAACGCCAAGAACCAATAATAATATTCTACGAGGTATTTTTTTAAATAGACTCAGTAAGCTTGATAATTGTATAGTTCTCATCTAAACGCAGTTTTATACTCCACTAGATACAGTAACTAATCCTCGAGGGCGGCACAGAAATACTACTATCAGAACTACCAGGGCAATTACATTGTGATAAGCACTAGGCATCAATCCTGCAGAAAACGCTTCAGCAAGCCCTAACACCATTCCTCCCAGTATCACACCTTCTGCCCTGTTTAACCCGCCGACAAACGCAGCCAGCATACCCTTTATAGTCAGTGGCAGGCCTATATTATAGCTAGTCATCGTCAGTGGTGTTATCACAGCACCAGCTACAGCTCCTAATCCTGCAGCCAGGACAAAGGCAAAAAGTGCCATCCTCTCCGGGTTAATGCCTACTATTCTGGCTCCCAATGGCTGGTCGGCACAAGCTCGCAGCGCTTTACCATGTATCGTATGATCAAAAAAGAAAAATAATCCCAAAACCATAGCCAGCGTCGTGCCTACAATCCACGGAGTTTGTCCAAATACTGTTGTTCCCCAGAGATGAATATTCGGAGTATTTAGAAAATTTGTAATTCCGCGATATTCCCAACCCCAAATCAGGAGAGCAACTCCCTCAAGTGCGAAAGCGAAACCCGCTGTCAGAAAAACGAAGGTCGCCCCTGAGGAATTCCTGGCCGGGTAAATAATAAACTGATACATGAAAGCTCCAATTGCTGCACTAATTATCACCGCAATTAAGAGAGCAGAGAGAAGAGGCATCCCCATGTGAAGAAAGCTTACTGTTAACATACCCCCCAGCATCACGAATTCCCCCTGAGCCAAGTTTAGAACCCGGGTTACACTATAAACTACAAATAAACCAAGCCCAATTGCAGCATATATGCAGCCCAGGTTTATGCCACTAATCAGGAACTGTAGTAATGCTGAAGGGTTCAATAATCCGCCTTTAAAAAGTATAGCCTCATCTTTAAAACAGAATTTACGATAAGAAGACTACCCTTCCTTATAATTGTTCATATGTCTTCTGTAGTACTTTTTCACCATCCTTAAAGGTAACCAGTACTTCTTTCGGTATGGCCCTTCCATAATGATCTGTAGAAGAAAGTGTGTAAGTACCCATGAATAAGCTCAGGTTATTCGTACTCTCAAATGCGTCTCTGAGAGCACTTCTCGCCTCTTCCAGGTTCGAAGGGTCTGGTTGCGCTCTTTCCAGGCCATCGGCAATAAACTGCATCATCTGGGCCCCTATCGCATTCCACATAGACGGAGAATGACCGAATTTCTCATTATATAACTGATCAAACTCCTGGCATAATTGTTTATCAGGATCATCATCCGGCAACTGTCTCCACATTGTCAGCTTGGAATCCAGGCAGACGGCT
>CAYPSP010000210.1:0-2731 GCA_964413335.1 uncultured Dehalococcoidales bacterium | reverse complement strand
TGGCAGCTCATTCCATTTATCCTGGTTAACATATGCGTTCTGCCACTCCAGTGGCTGGCGTGTCCCTGAGAGATAGACATAGTGAGCTACCTCCTGGTCGGCATTATCCCAGTTACCTGTCGGATTAGTATGATCAAAGGCATCGACTACCCCTCGTTGCATTGATTCATAGATTTCAACAGAGGGGAAATGTACCATGGAGATACCCAGCCTTGCCAGAATTTCACCGCCATCGCCAAAAGCACGCATTTTCAGCCCTTTAAGGTCATCCAGTGTGGTTACTTCCTTGCTGGAAGACATGAATACCTCCGGAGTCAGCATAACCCCACAGGCAGGGAGCATGTGCACATTCAGCCCGGAAACCATCTCTTCCATCAGTGCTATGCCACCACCTGTTTCCATCCAGCCGAGAGTTTCGATAGGAGACAACCCGCCCGAAACATAAGTAAACAAACTGGCAGCAGGGAAGTGTGTCACCCAATACCCGGGGCAATTTAAGCCGAAGTCTATGGCGCCGGTATCTGCTGCATCGAGTTCTGTTTCCGCAGGCACAATGCCACCTCCAGAGTAAAAGTCAATCTCTAGCCGACCACCGCTGGCAGTAGCAACTCTTTCACAGGCTTCTTTTTCCATTAAGTATGCAGGTGCTGATGGCTCCGCATGGGTTTGCCCAACCCACTTAATTACTTCTACTGCAGGAGCAGGGGTAGGTGACTCACCAGCAGGCGCTTTAGGGGCACAACCGGCAGCAACCATGCTGATTATTACAACCGCTGCAACCAATATCATAATGACTTTTGTTTTCACTTTAAATATTCCTCCTTGTTAAATTACAACCTTTTGGTGATGCTCATTATTTATGCTTCATATGTAGCCTCCTTAAAGCATTTAAAAAATAAACTATTTTTTTAGTTGCAAAATAATATATAAAAATGCTCCACCGCATATCTGCCAATCGCTAAACACAGCATATAAATATACCCTAGCCCTAATTGCTTGCATTGTCAAGTACTCGTGCTGGCTGACCACATAGGTAACACTGGACTACGGATTTTACTATTCATTTTTCCATGATTCTTTAGTAATTCCTCTGCTTATATTGCCGACTGAGGCCAGGCAACAGGCTCTGCAGGAATTACCAGCCCTGATTTGATAGTTGTCCTGGGAGTCAATAAACTGGTTGTTAGCATGGTCCCTCTCAGTTCTGGTAGAACGGTGCTATCTGGTCTCAGGATGCCACCCTTAATTAACAAATCGTACATAGCCTGCCTCCTTATTATTTTTCTGTCCATCATTAAAAGCAAAGCAGTTGTATTTTAATTCTTATAAATAGTGTTACCGAAGGCTTTTACTGTGTATTGCCATAATTAATTTTGTTACTTTTCTAACTCCTTTTGATTAAGCCAGTACTTGGGCTTGCCACCCTTAAAGACGTCGACAATCTGGCTGAACACCCCGCGACGGAGGGCTAGGAACGAATTTTCTGAATATCCTGCGGAGTGTCCGGTGATAATAACATTATCAAGTTTCAACAAAGGCTCATCGCTGCGGCATGGCTCATCTTCAGTCACGTCAAGGCCTGCCCCGGCAATTTTACCCGCTTTCAGCGCCTCGTAAATTGCCTTGTTATCCACCAACCCGCCTCGTGCTGTGTTCACCAGGTAAGCTGTCTTCTTCATTTTTCCAATTGTTTCAGCGTTAAACATGTGGAAAGTCGATTTTGCTAGAGGGGCATGTATGGAAATGACATCGGAGGTACTGAGCAGTGCATCGAAATCTACCAGTTCAACACCTATAGATTTTGCATCATCGGCAGAGATAAAAGGGTCAAAGGCTATGACCTTAAAATCAAATGCCTGTGCTCTTCTAGCCATGATGCGGCCGATATTTCCTATGGCGACCAGGCCGAATACCTGTCCTTCCATGCGAAATACCGGGTAGTTTTCGACCCATGACCATCCTGCACCTTTCCATTCTCCGTTCTTTATTTTCTGGCTGATGTTAAGTTTTCGTATTAAAGCAAGTGCCAGTGCCATGGCATGGTCGGCAACATCCTGTTCACAATAACCTCGTAAATGAGCGGCATACACTCCATGACGAGTAAGCGCAGGCAGGTCAAGGGCATCAAAGCCTATCCCCATCCTGACGGCGACTTTACACTTTTTGGCAACATCCAGTATCTTGTCAGTAATCGGGACGGAAGCAGTTACCAGCGCATCAGCGTCGGCAGCCAGCGGCAGTGCGCTTTCTTCATCCATGACATTTGCCATGACTATCTCGCCATCTACCTCCTCCAGCATTTTCTTCTCCATTGCCGTATCAACGTTGGGATAGTCGAGCACCAGCACCTTATATTTAGACATAGGTCCTCCTTTAATATTGAAAGTTGTATACGATGATAAACAACACTATTGTGGATGTCAACTGTTTATGTGGGCTGGCTACTGTTAAGAGTTGGTAGAAATGTTCTATCCATTTGTCTTTCGTCATTACGAGGAGCCAAAAGGCGACGAAGCAATCCTTCCCTATGTCATACCCGCGGAAGCGGGTATCCACCATCAGGCTCGATACAGGACGGTAAGTACACTTTAATCTGGCTATGTATTTTATAGTACCGATATATTATTCGTGCTTTGCAGCCGTAGGACTGGAGAGGAGAAGCATTCGCTGAGGCAATGGTGAATAGTAGGTAATGGCTAGTTTATAGCCACCATCCGTTTCCCTTCCCCTG
>CAYPSP010000209.1:0-2732 GCA_964413335.1 uncultured Dehalococcoidales bacterium | reverse complement strand
AATTTGCAATACTGAACCAGCCGTTCCCATTGTAAATCTTGAAAGGAGTAACACTAATTAAGAAGTCACTGCGTATTACCAAATTGGGTATCCAAAAAGTGGATTCTGCGAGAAACTGTTCAAGGGGATTTTCTATCTCCAGAAATAGAGAATCTTTAATATCAAATAATAAAACATGTTTAAAATCGTAACCCAGTTTTTTATAAATTGAGTTTATTGGTTCCCCACTATATGTATTATCAGCAATAATAATATCCGCATCTGTAACTTTTCTAATTCCTTTTATAATGGTCTTGAGTAACGACGGACTGGTAGTAACAGGGTAAGGTAAATCATATCCTGCACAAGGTTTAATCAAAACACGCCTTGCCCAAGAAAGCTGTGGGGGAGGAGTGAAAACGAAATCTGAAGCTTTATATATCATTATTATAACCGTAATCTAATATTAATTTTGCCTGAATACTACTATTACTACTTAATTGCCGTAAATACTAAACGGGCTTTAGAACTATAGTTTCAACTGTTGCAGGAAGTTCACTAACCTTTATTTCAAGCTCACTGCTATTAAGCAACCTTACATTATTTCTTTTTTCAATAAAAGGGGTGACGCTATCTATGGGGAATTCACATTTATCATTTTTAAAATGCATAGGTATGACCAGTTTTGGTTTCAATTTATCACATACATCATTTGCATCAGTGGCATTGATGGTATAGTTACCCCCTACCGGAATTAATAATATATCTACCTTACCAACACTGGTAATTTGCCGCTGGTTAAGAGTATGTCCCAAATCACCCAGATGGCAAATATCTATTTCATCTATACAAAAACAGAAAATATTATTTAGCCCTCTGTCCTTGCCAAATGAATTATCGTGATAAGTATTCACACCTTTAAATTCTATATTTTTAACTACATGAATGCCACTATCTTTAATTATTATTGGGTTACCTATAACTGATGAAACATTATTATGATCCCAGTGGTCATGGCTTATGAGAACAATATCAGCATCCTCATTAATGGTAGAATAATGAATACCACGTTCTACCCTATATGGGTCAGTGATAATTTTAGTTCCACTGGATGATATGATAATGAAGCATGAATGACCTAACCATTTGATCTTCACATTAATTTTCCTTCTTGGTTAATGACAAAGCAAACTCAATAAGCATACGTACTCCAAACCCAGTAGCCCCCTTAACAATATATCCATTTTCTACACTGCTATCAGCTACGCCAGCTATATCAAGGTGGGACCATGGTTTTTTGTTAACAAACTCAGCCAGGAAAAGAGCAGCACTAATTGCACCAGCATATTTGTCTCCGACATTCTTTATATCAGCAATATTGCTCTTGTTAAGTTCTTTATACTCTTCAGGTAAAGGTAATTGCCAAATATGCTCTCCAGTTTTAGTTGCAGCATTGTTGATATCCTCCATTAACTTATTGTTATTAGAAAAAGCCCCGGCATATCTTGTTCCCAAGGCAACACGGCAAGCACCAGTCAAGGTAGCTAAGTCAATCAAAGGGGATGCGCCATTTTTTACGGCATAGCACAGAGCATCGGCCAGAATAAGTCTACCTTCAGCATCAGTACTGACTATTTCAATTGTTTTTCCATTCATTGATCTCAATACATCGGAGGGCCTTAAAGCATTACCACTTGGTAAGTTTTCTATAGTTGGTATAAAAGCAGTAACATTCATCTTTGGTCTCAATTGTGCAATACCACTTATAGCAGCTAAAACTGCTGCAGCACCAGCCATATCATCCTTCATTTCGCCCATACCTGAGGATGGTTTAAGTGAAATTCCTCCAGAATCAAAGGTGACTCCTTTACCTATAAAGCCTATTGTATCTGTAGAGCCTATGTTACCTTTATAACTCAACACTACCAGCTTTGGAGGCTCAACACTACCTTTGGCAGCACCAAGAAGTGCACCCATTCCAAGACCACTCATATCTGTAACATCCAGAACTTTCAAATTAAGACTATGCTTGGCGGCTATTTCTTTTGCTATATCAGCGATACGGCTGGGTGTCATATAGTTTGCTGGTTCATTAACCATATCACGAGCCAAATTTGTGGCCTTCGCTATGATTTGTCCTTTATTTATAGCGTTTTTTAGATCAATTAAACTATCGATATTTTCTGATACAATCGTCAATTCGTCAACATTTGTGATTTCTGTTTTTTTATATTTATCAAAGCTGTAAAGTCCAAGAAGACTACCTTCTGTATACCCTTCAACTAAATCCAATAAATTAACATTTTTATTGACATTGCTAAGTGGCGAAATGGTTATTTTATGACAATTTAATTTTCTAATTACTCTGCAAACATCAGCAGTGCTATTTCGTAATTTGTTTAAATCAAATTCCTTTCGTTTTCCAAGTCCAACAACCGCAACAATTCTTACTGGTAATTTATTTAGTGTATGTAAGATGCTTATTTCAGAGATTTTAGCTTTAAACTCGCCAGTATTGATAGTTTGGGATATTGCTCCGTTTAAAGCTTTGTCCAAATCGGAAACAACACTTGTTAATTTTTTTTCACCTTCAAACATACCTATAATTATTGCATCAGATGGAACAGTTATTATGTCACCTTGCTTAATATTTATTAACATTCTTTAACACCTCTAATATTCAAAAATAAATACAACACCTATTTTACCTTAATTACATGAAGAATTGAATAGCAACTTATAATAAGTTTCTA
>CAYPSP010000208.1:0-2741 GCA_964413335.1 uncultured Dehalococcoidales bacterium | reverse complement strand
TCTTCAATACTGTCGAATATATCATCGGTGGTCATTTTAACCACAGCGCCATGTTCATTTATTGCCTTAATACCAGCCTGATAAATAGGGACTGTTCCAATCGGGACCGGGCTTGCGTTAACAATCGCTCGTCGAATAGACGATATATCCCCGCCAGTACTCAGATCCATAACTGTGTCTGCTCCAGCATCAATAGCTACCCTTAACTTTTCCAGCTCAAGATTAACATCACTAAAGTCAGAAGAGGTCCCAATGTTAGCGTTGACCTTAGTCTTGAGCCCCTTACCAATACCACAGGGAACAAGACTTATATGCCTAGTATTAGCCGGAATTACTATAGTTCCAGCAGCAACACCCTGCTGAATAAATTCAGTATTTATTCCTTCTTTTTGTGCCACATCCTCCATCTGTGGCGAAACAATCCCCTTTCTAGCCAATTCCAGTTGTGTCATGCTAACACCTCCCTAAAAAAATAAACCAAGGGTGTCGGCTTTGCCCACTAGACCCTTGGTTAAAGTCATTCCCGCTTTCCTACGCTTGAATTACCAAGTTCAGGTCTATAGGGTTGGCATTGCCCAGCCTCTCAGCTATTCTGCACCCCTAGCGGTCAAATTATTTTGTTTTTAAATTTACTTCACTATAAATCCCCTAGTTGTAAATCTTACAAATCACTAATAACAAGTATAACGCTATAAAAATTAAAATACAAAAGTGTATATTCCGTTATAAAACAGTTCTTAACTTTGTCTGCTCTGGTTAAGCAATCATACCTCTTTCCCCCAAGAAAGGAATAACCAACGGCGACTGTCTGCATTTATTAATTGTTGTGCTTCTATCCTTGTCAAGGGCAACTGGGACCAGATAATGGTGGATCTGCATATACTCTACTACGGCTATGGATTAGCCCGGCACAAAGGTATGTTATGAAAAACGAATCGGATACCCAAGAGAATGGTCCAGCCATGTATTTGCACAAGACACGATTAACTATAACTGCTCGATTCATTACACTACAGGGTGGTGGGATCGTGCTATTATGTAACTATAAAAGTATGACTTCACAATCACTACGTATCATAGATGCAAACTTTGACCGCGCGACTGAAGGATTGCGTGTTTTAGAGGATATCGCTCGTTTTGTCCTCGACGATCAGTCAATGAGTAAGCGCTTCAAAAATATACGCCACGAATTAGCAGAACAGAGCAAATTGTTACAACCAAGACTTTTAACTTTCAGAGACTCTGAACATGATGTTGGTGCAAACGATTTATCAGTATTAGAACAAACAGGCTCACTTAAACATAAGAACTTAGTTGACGTTGTGGCTGCAAATGCAAAAAGAACCGAACAGTCATTGCGAGTAATAGAAGAACTGTCCAGGGTAGCAGAGAGTAAGCAGTTAACCACTCCACAACCCTTTCAACAGGCAAGATTTGCCCTCTATGATTTAGAAAAAGAGCTTACTTCCAGATTGCTTCGTCAGGAAAAGGGAAAAAAAATACAGGGGCTTTACGTAATACTTGATAAACAGCTATTAGGGAATAAGGATGAACTGGAGATAGCATCGCTCGTCATAGAGGGAGGGGCAAGTATCATACAACTTCGGGATAAACAGAGCAGCAAAGCAATGTTGCTATCAAAAGCAGAAAAAATGCAGTCACTATGTCGGCAGGCAGATGTATTATTTATAATAAACGATTTCCTTGATATAGCGCTAGCAATGGATGCTGATGGTATCCACATTGGACAGGGAGACTTACCCGTTTCAGTTATAAGGAAACAATTGCCGATTGATAAAATTATTGGCTGCTCAGCAAGAACTATAGATCTGGCCCTAACAGCACAAATAGAAGGGGCCGATTATATTTCCTCAGGGTCTATATTTCCTACTACTACAAAAAGAGATGCTATTGTTATTGGAATTGAAAAATTTACACAAATCAAGCAAGCTCTCTCAATACCTTTAGTAGCCATTGGTGGAATAAACATTAGTAACATTGCTCAGGCAATAACAGCAGGTGCTAACTCTGTTGCTGTTATTAGCGCAATACTTCAAGCTTCCGATATCAGGAAAGCAGTACATTCTTTAGTCATAGAAATAAAAAGAGCTGGGCAGTAAACAAGGCATCGCATTGTTACTCGGAATCGTGCTTAGGAGGATAAGTATAAAACTGCCGATCCTCCCTAATCAAACAATGTACAATCACCTGGGTTATTAATTTAAAAACTACCTAGGTAAATACCGTACAATTGCCAAAAGAACCACATAGGTAAATTAACTGATCTACATCCCAAAAACTGGGCCAAACGAAATGAAAGTTTTTAGAGAGCAAATCACATGGCATATTTGCCTTTCCAAAGTTAGGCTTAATCGCGCAATTTTTAAAAGCAGGAACTTTTAAGAAGAGAGTTGGCTTTTTAAAGCTATGCTATCAGGTATCCTGGTTCTGTGATTTGCTAATTTGTTCAACTACACCACTAGTACTAAATGGTTTAGCTTGTTATGACTTTTGGGTGATTGTCAGTGCAAATTACATGTTGTATGATAAACCATAAGTTAGGTATGTCATATCGCTATCCGCTTTGAAATAGCAATACTATGCATAATGGGCATCTCAAAATGAACAGACATGGGTTTCAGGTCTACTGGGAGCTAAAGAATGTCAAATCAGAAATATCAAGCGAGATGCTAAATAGGCTGAACTCTTTAAATTCAGCTGAGCAAATAGCCAGTTTGGTC
>CAYPSP010000207.1:0-2774 GCA_964413335.1 uncultured Dehalococcoidales bacterium | reverse complement strand
TCCATCATCATCCTTACTCTTATATTGAAAATTAAAGTCTACGCCTCCATAAATAGACATAGTTGCTCGACCTCTTTGATTTTGTTTCGACATCTCTGTTTTTACTCCTGGAGTAGTAAAGGGAGTTAACACCACCCCACTCTCCTGTTGTCTAAGATAAGATAAATCCTCTAATTTTCCAATACCTTGCAAATATTTAGCTATAGCTGTTATTTTAGCCAACTCTCTTAATCTTTGCAAAATAGGATATTGTTGTGCAAACTCATCAAAGTGTAAAGTAAAATGCTCAGCAAATTCTTCAGCGGAAAAATTAACCGAAACATCATTGCCAATATTTTTTGCTTTTATTTCTAAGAATGCTCTATCAAACTTTAAAGCTCTTTGATTGGCACTTTCTTTGGTCTCTAAATTAAGTGCCATATCACCCATTTCAAACCATAGTCTATAGTTTATAGATTCTGACACTCCTTCTTGAACAAATCTATTCAAACTACGTTCTATGTCAGATTTAAATCCTGGAACCAAAGGCACTATGCTAGCGTTAGTTTCATTATCGTTAGTCACTCCAACATTTTTTAATAATTTATCTGACTTATACATTATGGAACCAAAAAGCGTATCTTTAGTATTTCCGTAATATCTTACAATCATTGGTGTAAAATCTTCAGGGAATTTCCCTTCTTCTTTAAGAGATTTATAATAAGCCATTGAAGGCTCTATACTAACTCCTAAAAATTGATTTTGAGCTAAAGCCCTAATTGCTACAGCAAAAAGATCTCTGTCCATCTTAGGAAGGTAAAACTCTTGAACATTGCTTTTTTGTTCGGAAATTAAAACAACCTGCCCTAACTCCTCATCCCAATAAGCACCAGTTATATCACCTAAATCACAAAGCATATCTGCAGCCCTATCAAGTAATACTCCTCCTACCTGTTTATCGATATCACTTAAAGCTTTACCAATTTTTGTATCACTTGCTCCCAGATCTTGATCTTTATAAGAACTATCAATGCTTTTATTTAACTGACTACCTATAGGTGATGAATCCACTAAAGAAGCACCATATTGGCGCTCTAACCTTTCTACTTGAAAATTATAATAAACTTTACCAGCAACCCCAGTTACAGCACTCCCTAAAAGCACCATCCAACCAACTGGATTAGATACACAGGCAAGAGTTAAAAAACCACCAGCCGCTGGTAAAAGCACATCTAAAGCCATGTTTTTAGAAATAACTGAACTAACTGGTTTCCCGGTTAGCAAAGCCTCATTATTAGCAGTTGCAAATGTTGCAATTGCATTGAAAACAGCTGCACCGCCGATTCCAGCATATATCCCCCCATTTCTACTTAAATTTTTCATAACTCCCATAGAAACACTTTGAACAATTTTTCCAGCACCAAAACCTCCTATAGCCTGATTCATATCGTCTTGAGTAAAAAAAGTTTCAGGTTCTAGCATTAAACCAATCTCCTGAGCCGGCTGAGCACTTACAGGCGTAACTGGATTATTAGTAGCTGTTGTTGCATAATAACTTTCGCCAGGGTTTAAAATTCGAGTTTCATCAGCTAAAGATTTATTAACAAATCGACCTAAATCCGGAGCATAGTATTTAGTTCCTCCTGAATAATAAAGTTTACTTTGGTCATCCCATTGCATACATTTAAATCGAAAGGGATTTTCTATATTGCCAACTTCTTTAGTAACATTACCCCAAGTATCATATTGGTATTGAGAAACAAGACCCCCTTTCATATCAGTTAATCCGACCACTGACCCCATATGATCATAAATATAATAATAATCTTGTTTACCACGTCGCATACTAACCGGTAAATTACTACCAAAAGCATAAGTATACTCAGCAATCGTTTTCCCTTTTTTATTTGTTTCTTGGACCAAATTATTTCCACTATATATATAATTAGTAACCTTTCCTCCAATATTAACCATGCCAACACGTCTATCCATGCTGTCATAACTAAAGCTTTTAAATTCACCTTCAGGATAATCTACTTTTACTAATCTATTCAACTGATCATAATGATAGCGCATCTGCCAACTTGTTCCCTGCCTAGCAATTAAATTGCCTCTCTCATCATTAACAAATTGCCTATCCTCTGGTACTTCACCAACAAAAGTCCTATTGCCCATATTATCGTAATCATAGCTACTCGAAATACCATCAGAAGTAGCGACTGACTTTAACCGATATAAAGGATCATAACCATAAGTTGTCTCTGTTTTAATATTATCAGATGTAGTTTTCACAACCTGAGTATAGTTACCTAATACATCTACTGTATATTTGAAATCAAACAACTTCTCTTCAGGAGCATTAACTAAAAGAGACTCTAGGTTTCCGCTATCATCATACTCATAATTAACTTTAATCCCATTTGGTAAATTCTTTTGAGCCACTCTACCCTGGACATTGTATCCATAATTAACGCTCTTGCCAGACCCATTATCAACTCCGCTTAATCTCCCTTGACTATCCCTTGTATAAGTTACTTTGTTACCTCCAGGGTAAATTATAGCTGCCACTTTACCGCTATTATCCCAATCATAATTAACTTCTTTACCATTTGGTAAAGTAACTTTTTTTAATCTATTCAAAGTATCATAAGCAAAAACTGTTTCACCCACCTCATCAGTCATGCTAGTAAGATAACCAGAATCATTATGTTTATAAGCAACATCTTGCATGCCAGGATAACTTATTTTTATTAGTCGAGCGTGATCATCATACTCATAATTAATAACTCTCCCAT
>CAYPSP010000206.1:1551-2784 GCA_964413335.1 uncultured Dehalococcoidales bacterium | reverse complement strand
AACCGCGAATTGATTTCCAGTTTTGCCACTCATCACCCGAGTACCTGGCATTATCACTTCCCTTTACGGCCATAAATACCAATTTATGCTTGTTGGCTTCCTCATCAGCAGTCCTTAAAATTACCTCATCCGATTCAGCATCGAAGCACATTACCCGTTGCCACGTATCTCCCAGGGAGTTACTCTTACTCCGCCACAGGCTATCAAATCTGTTACCAACGGAAGCAAGGTAAAGGGTCTCTTTATCAAAAGACAAGAGGTAATCGCTGAGATTTTTCATTTCGGTATCTATAAGCGCAAGCTGATTCCATGTCTCACAATCATCCTCGCTAACAGAAAAGGCGCTCTCGTCATACTTTTCACCCCGCCAGGGACCGAAAGTCATACCAGCCCAATCAGCAGCGCTTGTCACATAATTGCTGCCGGTTCCACAATAAGCCTGCTGGCTTTTACCTCCCCAGGCAACCTGAGCATTGGCACTACCAGAGACTACGCCACCAGTAGGCGGCTTATCAGCTTTCTGCCATTCAGGAAGAGAGCTGTCAGGGTCAGTATCATAACAGAGATGAACCAGAGCTTCAGCGGAATCTTCCTCTGCCAATATCTCCCCGACCAACAGCTTCCCGCTACTACAGGTTCCATCATAGGCAATAGATGCAATGGAAACTTTATCTCCTTCATTAACTTCTAGTCTGCTAACTTCGGTATCATCTATACGATAGGCATCATCAAAATCAGTTTCCGAGCTATAAGATGCATACACGACACGGCTTGCTGGTTGCCCCTCAGCGTAATAGTAATCGGAAGGAAGTACCATGTCTGAGATAATTATTTCGTTTTCCCCAGGTGAAAGGTCATTGCCAGCACTTATCTCCACCATAGCCGGCTCAGTTATTTCCCAGTCAGTCTCATCATCCTCGATATACCTGATCCCGGTACAAAGATAGGTATTATCATCATCGCTGGCAATCGCCAGTATAGCCTTGTCTGTGGAATAACCTGGAGAAAAACGAACAGAGCTTACATCCATATCCAGGCTCTGAGCCTTCCATCCTCCAAATATATTAGACCTCATCACCCAAACATCTCCTGCGGTGGAGCCATCAGGACAACGTGTTCCAATAGCGATATCACGATTATCATCACCGTACTCCGGAGAGATGGCAATATCTGAAATAAGCAGATTACTATCCCATCCTGCAGCATTTGATATCTGCAGACTTTCCCAGACAT
>CAYPSP010000206.1:0-1541 GCA_964413335.1 uncultured Dehalococcoidales bacterium | reverse complement strand
GACATCTTCCATTGCGTCCTCGACCTCCCCTCCACATTCCGAAACATAAACTTCCTGCCTGTTATCTGTAACTACAAACAGCAAATCTGGATTTCCAGGAGCTATAGCAATGTCCCAGGCGGGTAATTCAGCTCCATTATCCTGAAGTGTCTCAATTAACTCATCATCCCAGGTAATACCAGCGTCAGTTGTCTTGAATACCCTACCTATCTCCCCAGGGTCAACAACGGTATCTGCATCATCATCATGCCACGTAGGTATATCCAAAACATAAAATGTTCCATAATCAGAGCCAATTACAAGAGCGCTGATTTCTCCTGGGCCGAGAACAACCTTATCTTTGTCACTGGGAGTATCCACTACGGACCACTTCAGTATATCGGGTCGAGCCGAGGCCCTTTCGTTACTGGTACTTGTTAATAAGAGAGACAGTAGCACAGCAACGGCCATACATATCGATAATGTTTTATATATACCTCTTGCCATTATAGCAATTGTCAGCTATCTCAATCGTTTTGTCAATACCTAATCGTGAAAAACATTGTTCCCTTGACAAAGATTATGTTTAACAACATAATCTATTATGTTAACATTTAACTACGAATGTTTGCTTAGCTAGATATTAGATATGGTACAACAATTAGAAAATACGCAAATAAAACAACTCCAGAGCCAGTTTATCCAACGGCTTAACAGCCAGGGATATGACATTGAACAGGACACCATGGTCAAAGGTAAATCAGGCGCCAATCACAGCTTTGATATCATGGCTCATACTAAAAATGGCTTCATCGGTCATTCCATAGCAATAGATACCATCCTTGGTGAAAATAACGAGGAGATAGGCCTGAGTAAAGTTTTTGCCTTTGACGATAAATCATATGACAGCGGCATCAGGTACAAAATAATTCTGTCAGTTCCCGGTCTCGATTCAATAGCATCTCGCTTCGCCGCAGGACAACGAATAAAGGTGTTCAATAATCAAAGTCTCGAGGCCTTTCTTGCTTCACCTGTAACTCCCCAGGCAAAAGAAACGAAACAGTTGAACTGGAAAACGAAGCCTAACGTAATAAAATCACTAAAAGAACTCGGTTACATAGTAGAGGAAGATGGCAGAGCTGTCGGTAATTCAGGAGTGGAGTACACTTTTGATATCCTTGGTTTCTTTGACAACGGTCTTATAGCTTACAAACTGGGCATGGACATAATAACTACTGATAATGTAGACCTGAACCAGATATCCCTGTTTGATGCCAAAACTTATGACACAGGCATCCAGGAAAAAGCCCTACTTGTTTCGGGAAAGCTACTGCCCGAGGCAAGGCAGCTTGCTGAACAGCAAAGGGTGAATATCATAGAGACGCCCTTTAAAAACAAGGGAAAATCAGATATTACTGCATTGGAACATGAAACAACTGAACTCCAGAGTACAGTTGAACAGTTGTTAACCTCTATGACGGTAGAAAAACCCAAAACAAAAAGTGTCGTGCGTAGAACTCCACCTGAAGCCCTGCAACTGATTCCTGAAACCATGGCAAGGA
>CAYPSP010000205.1:0-2785 GCA_964413335.1 uncultured Dehalococcoidales bacterium | reverse complement strand
CGTTAATTATATCTGGTTATAGTGATCAAACTGCTATCTCTACGATAAAATATGTAAAGTCTTTTCTGCGTTACCTTTACAAAAATCAATTAAACAAAACCAATTTAGGTACTTACCTTAAAGGGAAAAAAACATCTAAGGCTACGATTTCTGCTTTTCAACAACAACCACGAAATATTAGCAATCTTACTGCTGAAGGCCACTCAAAGTTGAATGCCGAACTAAATGAATTAAAAATACAACGGTCTGAAGTAACTGTAGAATTACGTAGGGCAGCCGCTGACAAGGATTTTAAAGAGAATGCTCCACTTCATGCAGCTCGTGACCGTAAATCATTACTTGAAGGAAGAATTCAACAGATTGAAGCTATTCTTAAGACCGCAAAAATAATAGATTCTTCTGAAACAAGTTCTAAAATTAAAATTGGTGACACTGTTTTGATTGAGGATTTATCTTCTGGCAAACAGGTTCGCTATATACTGGTAGACTCCAAGGAATCAAATATAGCTATGGGTAAATGCTCTACGGTCTCTCCTATAGGTAAAGCACTACTTAATAAAAGAGAAGGCCAGATAATAGAAGTTGTTGCCCCAGCGGGAAACTTTCCGTATCGTATTCTGGAAATTGGAGAAAAATTTAATAAATAATTAAATACTTTATCTAACATTATATCTAGAGTTACAATTTAATCTATATTGATTATCAAGAGAAAATGAGCAGGAAAATAAAAGTTATTTTGTTTCCCTGCTCATTTTTAGTGTTTCAGTAACCTCTACTAGGAGTTACTAAAATATTAAGTAATTTTCTAAAGTATATCTCACAATATACCTTAGTTAGTCCTCCCATTTGCTGCTACCTGTACTCCATCGTTTAAAGCACCATATTAATCCAACAGCAAATATTAACGCCATTATAACCGCTGTAATTATTGCACCAGTAGTCATTATTTATTTACCTCCTATTCTTTAGTAGAACCCTTTGTTTTCATTTTTCCAAGAACAAAACTCAAAATCAAGGTCACTACTAATACTACCCATATAAAAGAACTTGCCCAGAGTGGATAGCCTCCATATGATTGACGTAAATCCTTTATAAAGCCACCGTAAATTACCACAAACAGTAGACCCGCTGGAACTACGACTTTAATCATCCAGTCAAACCATACACCAATTTTAAAGTCTGAAGTCTCATTTACATAATTTCTAAGACGGCTAGCAGGAAATTTCCATCCAACAACCAGACAACTAATTGCTCCCGTTATCAGCAATCCGTAGAACGCAACTGCTCTATCCAGTAAATCAGCTCCCCAATAGAGTCCCCCATTAGTAGTAAACACAATACCAATAAGAAAAGCCACTATACATACTCCAAGAGTGGTTTTAATTCTGCTCCAACCAAATTTATCCATAAGTGGAGCAATGACACCTCCATAAGCCAGAAAGTATGCTGATGTTAATCCTAGAATGAAAAGACAAATGAAGAAGATAACTCCAAAAAAGCTATTCATAGCTGGCAGCATTGATACTGCTGTAGGCCATGTAACGAATGCTAAGCCGACGCTAGAGGAACTAACTCCTTCAACAGGTAATGATAGACTTTTCATAAGGAAACCGACTATGCTGAATACTGCAAACCCAGCTAAAAAACTTGTAGCACAATTTCCAAAAGATGTTATGTAAGCATTGTTAGTTACATCACCCTTTTTAGATATAAAACTTCCATACGTATACATTCCTGCCATACCCAAGGAAAGAGTGAACGCTATTTGGCTAAAAGCGGCAAACCATACTTCTCCACTTGCCAATTTGCTCAAATCTGTACTCAGATAGTAGTTAAGTCCTTGACCTGCTCCAGCCAGAGTAACTCCTCTTATCACCAGTACTCCCAAGAAAATCCAGGCGATAATCATCACGTATTGTGAAACAGGACCTATTACCTTGACTCCCTTAAAAATCACTAAGAATATTATTACCCAAACAATAATCAAACATAGCACCAAAGCTAGTATTGGAGTACCAAGTTCTCCTGGTCCTCCGGAAATATGTAATATTTCATTCCAGAAAAAACTTTGTGCTCCTTCGGCTCCAGCTTTCCCAACTCCCCATGCCATTGTGGTTGAAGCACCAACGAAACGTAATGTCCAAGCCATAACCACAGTATAGTATGTAACAATTCCAAAAGCGCACCATACTGGCCACCATCCAAGCCATTCCCACTTCTTACCAATGCCAGCAAAAACACCTGGAGCACCACTTTGAAAATGTTTCCCCATGCCATATTCCATTATCATCCATGGTATTCCCATAAGTAACAATCCAACCATCCAAGCAATAAGGAAAGCTCCCCCACCATTAGCGTATGTTAAAGCTGGAAAACGCCACAAATTTCCTAAACCGATTGCTGAACCTAGAGCTGCAAATATAAAGTAGCTCCGTTTGCCCCATTTCTCTCTTGCCATAACTATCCTCCTTTTATTAACTCAATTATTTTTAATATCTGTAAACAATTATAAATGGCATTAATATTGTTACAGTTATCATTAAACAAAAGAGCTAAATTGAATGTTCTCTAACATCATTAAATGAATCAGGGGGCTAATTAACCCCCCCAAGCATTATTACGTGCTGCCACTCAAAAGAGAAGTATTTGTTCATCTCCCTAACATTCAAAAATGCTTCCAACATTGAAGAAAAATTGTAGATTATGATTACAGCTATGTCAATAGCTATCTGGTTTTTTATATATTTTATTCAAATAAAAAAGGCATCATCAATAATATTTTGTT
>CAYPSP010000204.1:0-2785 GCA_964413335.1 uncultured Dehalococcoidales bacterium | reverse complement strand
ATGTTCCTGGTTGCCCTCCTAGCGCTAAAGCCATCCACTATGCACTGGCTGAGCTTCTAGCAGGGAGGATTCCGGTACTTCCAAGCGATATGATGAGGTTTGATTGAGGTCTCAAAATACAGGAGGAATAATGGCTAGAAAGATTGTAATTGAACCGGTTACTCGTGTTGAAGGACATGGAAAAGTAACTATACAGCTTAATGACAATGGCAACGTTGATAGAGCTAGATTTCATATTACCCAGGTAAGAGGATTTGAGAAATTCTGTGAGGGAAGACTTTTTTGGGAGATGCCGGTTATCACCGAGCGTATATGCGGAATTTGCCCGGTAAGCCATCATCTTGCATCAGCGAAAGCAGGAGATGCTATTCTGGGGGTTGAGATACCTCCAGCAGCTGAAAAACTACGTAGATTAATACATATGGCACAACTTGTACAATCCCACGCTCTACATTTCTTTTATCTGGCCAGTCCTGACTTGCTCTTTGGCATGGATGCTGACCCGGCTAAACGAAATATTATGGGCGTTATAAAAGAAATGCCTGAAATCGCTAAAAAAGGAGTCAAACTCCGCTCTTTTGGCCAGCAAATAATTGAGATGCTGGGTGATAAAAAGGTTCATCCCAATGCTGCTATCCCTGGAGGGATGAACAAAGCGCTCGCTCCCGATAAACGCGACGAAATTCTGAGCCAGGTTGACGATATTATTGCGGATTGTAAATTCGCCGTCGATCTTGTCAAAGAATATGGTGCTAAACATAGCAAGGAAGTTACCAGCTTTGCCAGTTTCCAAACTGGTTATCTTGGATTAGTAGATGACGGTGGAAATGTCGAATATTACGACGGGAAACTAAGACTAAAGGATAAGAATGGATTCACGCTGGAAGATAATAAATCGCCTGAAGATTACTTGTCTATAATAGAAGAAAAGGTTGAAAACTGGACATATCTGAAGTTCCCTTACTATAAGAAATTAGGATACCCTGGTGGCATATATCGTGTGGGTCCTTTAGGGAGACTTAACGTGGCTGATGGGTGCACTACACCACTGGCTAATAAGGAATTTAACGAATTTAGGAGCATCGGTAACAATGGGGTAGTACAGGGGTCGATGTATTATCATCACGCCCGATTGATTGAGATGCTTAACGCTGCTGAGACTATAAAAGCGATTGTGGAAAATGATCTTATCTGTTCAAAGGAAATATGGACTAATTCTAGTATAATTAATGATGAGGGAATAGGAGTAATCGAAGCTCCAAGAGGGACTCTTATTCATCACTACTGGGTAGATAGTACTGGGAAAATACGCAAGGTTAATCTGATTGTAGCTACTGGGCATAACAACTTAGCAATGAATCGAGCTGTCTATGAAGTAGCCAGAGATTTTATCAAAGACGGGAATGTTACTGAGGGGATACTCAATCGAATAGAGGTTGCTATTCGATGTTATGATCCTTGCCTCTCATGTTCAACACATGCCCTGGGGCATATGCCATTAGAAGTCACTATTTGTGATAGTAATGGGTCAGTCCGCCAAGTGCTGAAGAGTTAATGTGAGGACCTTAATTCTGGGCATAGGCAATTCAATATTGGGAGATGATGGTATAGGTGTTTGCGTGGCCCAGGAATTGGATGCACGTATAAAAAATGAGAATGTTGACATAAGAGATGTCAGTGTAGATGGTCTAAATTTGTTGGAGATTATTGTCGGATACGACAAACTGGTGGTAGTTGATGCAATCATGACCGAAGGAGGGGATGTAGGACAGATATACAGGCTTAAACCCGAGAGAATTAGTGACCCGTCTCGTTCAGCTATATCTCCGCATCATTTTAATCTGGTAACTACCCTTGAAATTGGAAAAAAACTTTTCCCCAATGAAATGCCGGAAGAAGTTGTTGTATATGCGGTAAAGGCAGAAAATGTAACTAGCGTTACCGAGAAGATGACGAAGAAAATGAGGTTAGCCGTACCAAAAGTAGTACGGCTTATCATGGAAGAGCTTGATCATACAGAAACAAGTATTATTTCGAGTAGGGATTCTGTTTGTGTTATCTAGAAGAATAATTAAGAGATTGGTAGGTACGCCGATCCCATGAAAAACCGGCATACCTACCTCTAATGAGTGCAAAATTTAACCAACAGGGACTTAATACAATAATAACTACATTGTTTGAATAGCGATTTCTGCTGCGTTTACCAGTTGATAGGCGATAGGTGAAGCTGTAATAGCAGGATGGGTGCCAATCTGGAATGTAGCTATATCATCGGCAGTCATTTTCTTCTGGATGCAAGCACTAATTGTATTGGCTAGTTCTCCCGCACTTTTACCACCTCTTACGTAACCGCCAATTAACTCGCTGGTATTTTTATTGAATATTAGTTTTACCTTCATCTTAGACATATCTGGCATTCCTCCAGGATGCCTGTCCGGTGCTTCAGCTTGGCCAGTGGCTATCTCAAAGCCATTTTCTTTGGCTGTTTTTTCACTTAGGCCGGCTATCCCTAATACAAGGTCACCGATGGCTGTAGCAAATACGCCGATTACTCCAGTATTTTCTCGCCTTGTAGAGAAAAGATTAGCCCCAGCAATACGTGCCTCTGTTGTAGCAATAGAGGCTAACTTGAGGCCTGATGGTTGGCCATTAAAGAAAGAAACTTTACTGGTACAATCACCACAGGCAAATATATTCGGATCTGATGTTCTCATATGCGTGTCTACTACAATACCTCCTCGATCTGTCTTGAGGCCTGCTTTTTCAGCAAGAGTTACATTTGGAC
>CAYPSP010000203.1:0-2797 GCA_964413335.1 uncultured Dehalococcoidales bacterium | reverse complement strand
CATAAATATAAATCTCTTTTGCCATGCCCAGCATCCTATTAAAAATATTTATGCCGTCGTTGCTTGGGATGGCGATTCTTACTCGCTTTTTACTATAGCTGTTGCTATTATTTCTCAATAACATTACATTCCTTTGTATTAAAATACATCATCAGTAATTGAATTCTAGCACCGAGATTACTAATCCCCAAGAAGCAGCCTCTTCCAATACAAGACGAGCCAGGAAAGAGGGATGATTTATAACGCAAGATGAGATTGATGAAACGGACAATTCGTTTATGATGGGGATATGCGATTTATCATGACCGATAGGAATCTATAAACAATAGAATATACACCCTCTAAAACCAATCTAACAGTAATGTTAAAGTGGAAAACCTCAATTGTTTTTAGCACTGACTTAATGGCATTATAACTACTATGGCCAGGTAAAAGGCCATTTCTAGTTTCTATTAACAATTCTAGTTAGTATTTCCCTTGCAGCCACTACCCCAGAAGCGGATGACTGTACTAAACCCCTGCTAACTCCTGCTCCATCTCCTACGAAATACATGTTTTTAATCTCTGTCTCCATACAAGAGCTAAGCGTTGGGCGGAAAGAATATAACTTCACTTCTACTCCATAAATTAGGTTATCACTAGAAGCAATTCCAGGAACCAGTTTATCCATAGCGTAAATCATTTCAATTATCCCGGTAAGATGTCGATAGGGTAAAACAAAACTAAGGTCACCTGGAGTTGCATCTTTTAAAGTTGGCTGTACTGCACCGTGCTCAATGTTATTCGGAGTGGAGCGGTGGCCAGAAAGTAAATCTCCTAACCGCTGTATCAGCACCCCATTACCCAGCATGTTAGCCAACCTGGCTAGATATTTAGCATAGGCAATTGGTTCATGAAATGGTTCAGTAAAATTAGTGCTCATTAATAAGGCAAAATTGGTGTTTTCAGTCTTGCTGTTGGTATAGCTTTGCCCATTAACTGTGACCACTGGGTCAGGGCCTCCCATAGTCTCCTTGATGACTTCTCCCTGTGGGCACATACAAAATGTCCGGATTTTATCTTTAAAGGTGGGCGTCTCATAGAGTAATTTCACTTCAAAGAACAGGTCAGTAAGACTCTTCAGTACTGTTGCTGGCACTTCTACTCTGACCCCCACATCGACTGGGTTATTTCCGATTGTTAGCTCTAGTTGTCTGGCCTGCGAAGTTAGCCAATCAGCTCCCTCCCTGCCAGGAGCCACAATGAGGTGGTTACAATGCAAAGTCACTCCGTTTGTAGTTTCTATGCCCTTAACCTCTCCACTAATAACAATTAATTTGGAAGCTGTGACGTTAAGTCGGATTTCTGCCTTGTTCTTAATATAGTGTCTTATTGACCTCAGTACTGAACGACACTGTTCAGTGCCCAGGTGTCGTATCGGAACCGGGATCAGTCGTAACCCAAAAGAAGACGATCGTTGAGCTATTTTTTTAGCCTCAGCCTTTGCTTCAAATACTTTCACTGTTGAGCCAAACCTAAGGTATGTGGCATCAACGTATTTTATTAAACTCTCAGTTTTATCTTTTCCAAGCCATTCCTTAAGTCGCCCACCTGTCTCAGCAGAAAGTGTTAATTTGCCATCACTAAAAGCACCTGCACCCCCTAACCCACTAACAAGACTACGTCGAACGTCAATGTCTTCGCCCTTCTCTAAGATTAAAACATCTAGATTTGATTCAAGGCATAGTTCCAATGCAGCAAAAAGACCGGCTGGACCAGCACCGACAATGATAACGTCATAGCATTTATTCATATTGCTCAAGATTCCATTCTATAATTAACTTTTTTAGTTGTCAATACAGCTGGTACCATTCCAAATTAATGGATAGAATGAAGAAGTGTAGAGAAAACTTAATTCTCTACCACAAACTTTGGAACGGTACCCATTTCTAAAGTGTTCTAAAGGGTCTTGACACTCTGGCTCAGATAATTGAGATATCTTAGTTCTATTAGTATACTATTCCCCAATAGCGCTGGATAATAATGGAGGAAATTGTCATGAGCTACATAGAGACACTCAGGAGATGCGAGTACTTCAGGGAGCTCACCGATGACGATCTCAAGTTAATAGAGAAGGCCTGTCACAGAGAAGAGTATGATGAAGGGGTAATTCTTTATCACGAAGGGGATGAGGCTAAGAAGCTACGTATAGTGGAGAAAGGGGAGGTATCTATACGGATAGAGGAAGGACTAACTAAGCCGCTAACTGTCTGTATTGTTTCTGACGGAGGGGCTTTCGGCTGGTCTGCCTTGGTGAAACCCAATCGGTTTACGGCTGGAGCAAAATGCCTGGAAAAGACCAGCATTATTGTTATTTCCGGTGCTGAGATACTTCAGATGTGTCGAGCTGACACTCGCCTTGGTAAAATAGTAATGGGAAATTTAGCTTACCTTATTTCTACCAGACTCAGGCATGCAAGGCAACAGATACCAACTCAAAGTCAGCCCTGGTAGTTATCCGGTGGGATTAACTTTATTGATATACATAGAGTAACCTGCCCCTAATAGTACAACTGCTTGGAGCATGTCACTAGGCTAAACGTAATGATGAAGATTACACGTGATATTACTATAACTATCCTGATAGCATTGGTAATGGTTATTGGCCTACGGTATACCATTGAGGGTTATACAGTCGATTACTCCTCCATGACTCCAAATATTAATAATGGCGATTGGATAATGGTTAGCAAGGCTAGTTATTTCTTCTCGGATCCCGAACGTGGTGACGTTATTGTTTTCCAGCCACCTGAAAAAG
>CAYPSP010000202.1:0-2805 GCA_964413335.1 uncultured Dehalococcoidales bacterium | reverse complement strand
GTTGTGGACTATTCTCTGAGTCGTCACCTTTAATAACCATTTCAGTTCTATACTCGCCAGTCTCCATACCATCATGATTAATAGAGAGAGTAACCACATCCTTCTCCCCTTCGGACGTGCCGCTTTCCGGTTTCAGGGTAAGCCAATCATCATCGGTGCTCACAGACCATTTAAGGGAGCCCTCACCTTTATTCCAGATTTTCAATGTTTGGTCCTGTGGTGCATCCCCGCCCTTAAGCGCATCGAATCTGAAGCTGGAAGTACTATAGTCTATGACTATTTCTTCAGATACAGAAACATCATAAATCGCCACCGGATATGTTTCTCCCAGCAAGGCAGGTATTGCATAGGCGGTCATCCAAATCCGACTCATTGATCTGTCATCTTCCTTCCACCAGAAACTACCATCCTCCGGGTCCTGCAAGCTCATCAGGTGGTCGATGGGATTACTACCTGCCGGTGGTGTCCAGGGCGAAGCAGTTGGATTCTCACCAGCCGCCAGCAACGCCCCGATACTCCACGAATCCGAGGACGAATTTGATTCCCCAGGATCTGTCCGTGGAAAACCGCCATCCTTATTCTGCATACCCGAAAGAAAAGTCAGTCCGTTAACGATAGCCTCAGATTCGGGGCTCTCTCCGGCAGCAATCAAGGCCATTATAGCTGCCGCAGTATTATCCGACTCGCTTTCACCGCCAATACTCCAGCTCCAGCCACCATTCTCGTTCTGGTTGTTTTTAGTATAGTTAGCTGAGTTTTGAATTATGATGCTATTAGGGTCCTCTCCTGCTGAAATAAGCGCAAGAATTCCCCAGAAATCATCGTTCAGCAAATTTTTAGAACCAATCTGGCTGCCGTCATAGAGTTCTTTAAGCTCTGCCACATAATCAATGCCACCAAAAGCATAGGGGTCTTCACCTGCGGCGGTTATCGCCAGGATACATCGCTCCCAATCAGTAGCATTATCGTTATCAGCGTTATCCCGGAGGTAATCAATGACTGATGGTTTTCCCGCTGACGTTCTCCAGTCATCAGGGTCCTCTCCAGCGGCAGCAATAGCCATAACCACCCATGCAGAAACAGCGAGACCACCGATACTGCCGTCAGTTTGTTGAGAATCTCTGAGGAAATCTAGTGCATCCTCTATCTCCGTGTCATCAGCCTGGAGCGGATAGCTATAGGCGAGGATAGAAGTTGTCAGTCCTGCAAATTGAAGAAGTAAAACAGCAGTCGTGATAATAGAGATAACAAATAATCGTATCCTCAATCTATTCCCTCTTCATGTTTCATTTTCGCTATGGAGAACCACGACTTTTGTAGCTACTTCCTGCTCACACGGTATTTAAAGACGATGGACAGAGAAAGGACAAGAGCTATCGCAAGTACAAACCAGGGTATTTTGATGGCTGTACCGTTAACGGGAAAGGCACTGCCTCCAACAGACACGATATGGTAGTATCTTACCGGGTAGGATTTACCCACCAGGGATACTATTGAGTTTGCCGTGTTCTTTTCTCTTGCCGGGGTCCAGGCGACCGGGTCATAGAAAGAGCCCTCTGTTTCCTGGAATCCCAAGATATAGTCGACCGGGTTCACCGTACGGGGTGTCCACTGTGAACTCTCCGGATTCTGCATGGCACTTTTCATAGCCGAAACGACCCAGTTGGTAGACCCCAGATTGGGAGATCCATAGGCTATAAAACCACCAGATATATTCTGTTCGCTGCTCAGATAACTAAAAGCATCACTGATGATAACTGAACTGGGATTCTCACCAGCCGCCATAAGTGCCATGATAGCAGCAGCGGTATCATCAACATCACTACCCCCATACCATGGATTACTGGCAGTGCCCCAAGACCATCCACCATCTTCTGCCTGATTATCTTTTATAAAGGTCACGGTAGTGTTAACCAATGATGAGCTGGCTGGTTCCCTGGCGGCTATAATAGCCATTAAGCCCCAGAAATCATCATTAAGCAGGTCTACAGCACCAAATCCATCAGTAAACTGGGTTCCATTGTGCAGTTCTTTTAATTTGGAAAGATAATCTCCACCAGGCGCATAGGTCGGATCACCTGTACCGAACATCGAGGGGTTCTCCCCGGCAGCAATTATGGCCAGCACCACCCTGCCATAAGCAGTGCCAAGGTTAAACTCGCCCGCTAGCAAAGAGGCATTATTCCTCAGGTAATCAACCACAGAAACTCCTCCAACCTGCCATCTGTCAGGTTGCTCACCCGCGGCGGCTATTGCCATAATCGCCCAGGCCGTATCTGTGTAGCTGCCGATACTTCCATCCGCTGCCTGTATTCCACGCAAGTAGTCCAAGGCACTGGCAATCTCAGCATCTTCCACTCGCAGAGGATACCCGGAATAGGCTACAGCCGGCGTTACCATAACAACCAGGGTCATGATAGTCACCATTAATATACTCAGTAGCACCGTCAGTTTTCTCTTGTACACTTTAATAAACTCCTTTATATTTGTTTAAAAACTACACATATTTCGCAAACAATTTATAGTCAGGTGATTCATGTAATCAATTAAGCTTTATTTTAATCATTATTAGTTGATTTTGCAATAGCAAGCAAAGAAGTTATCAAGATAAAAGAGATGGCTAATGTCCTAATAAGAGCCTTTTCCTCTACCGTATTAACAGCCACATTATCCTGCCTGTTTTCTCCTCCGGGCATACCGGTATCTACTGAAATAAGCTCCACAGAAAAAACGAAGTCCCGCGATTGCCTGATACTTGCCGCCCCCGCTTGTCCCAACCACATTGCCTCTGCTGTAACTACCACT
>CAYPSP010000201.1:0-2860 GCA_964413335.1 uncultured Dehalococcoidales bacterium | reverse complement strand
GCCAGTCCAATGAAAAATCCAAGATGAGGGATAAAACTTAAAAGTTTTAGTATTATTAGGCCTATAGCTAGAGCTCCAATCATGATACCTCTATTATCTTCTACATCTATGAAATGGCTAAGAATCCATTGTCCTAAAAATAACCCGACAGGAATTTGAGCAAGGTAAATTGCAATCCCCCAGAGAGCCAGAGCGATTAGTCCAACAGGGAGTCCAATGATAGTGATGCATGTTACTACGGCGGCTATAGGGGTGACGAACAATAAAATGGCTCCCCAGCCGGCACTTGGTCCTGGTCTGGAGATTATTGACTCAGCAATAGAGGCTAATCGTTTTGGTGTAATTAGAATTATTAATAATCCTGCGAACAGAGCCATTAAAAATCCAATGAGTTTTATTTTAATACTGGATAATAGAGCAAGGAAAAATGATTCAGATTGATCTTCTTTCGCGTCAGGTAACTTATGGGTAGTAATGCCATTTATCTGAGCACCATTTTGGACTATGGCTCGATTTTCTCCTATATAGGTCAGATTGCCTTTGATATTCGCAGTTGAGAGAATGGTCAGTTCACTGACTTCAAGAGTTATATCTCCACCTACCTTATTCCCTATAGTGATTTCCCCACCACCGCCCCTGATGTCCCCATCAACAATACCGTTGACTAGTATTACTCCACCACCCAAAAGGAGGTCACCTTTAACATGAGCATTATCTGCAATAGTGATTTTGTTACCAGCGACAAATAAATCACCTGAAATGTCACCGCTTATACTTATTGTTTCTCCTACAACCCGCACAGTATGGCCAATATCACCGGAGATATTTATTGTTTGGGCAATGGCCATAACGCTGTTATCAACGAGTCCTGCAATTGAGATAGTTCTTGCAGCAGCCCAGACATCACCATTAATAATACCAGTGATAGTAATGACATTAGCGCCTGTATAAAGATCATCGTTGATTATTTCTTCTTCGGGAATGTTGATTGTATCGTCACTTCGCGCATCGAATGCCAGAACTGTGGTAGCGGGAAACAATATTAATAGAGTGGTTATTACAATAATAGACAGTATATTTAGAAAACGTCTTACCATAATACTTTATAACCTCCTTCAATCATCATATTTGTCCAGGAGAGGTTAAGTTTATTGTTTTTACTCCAGCAGTGGTTCAGGTTGTTACTGTGCTTATATAAGAATAATCTCGCTTTCTGCCTCGAATAACTACGTTTGGATTTAATCCTTTTAGGGAAAGCTGTTTCTGTTTTAATGTTTAGCTTAGACATCTTTTCCTCATCGTATTCACTTAGGTAAAATAATAATAACTAGACTGTTCTGACTACCATCTCGATTATATCAGATATAGTGCGTATATCGTATGAAATATGAAAACTGTGTCTAACAAGATTGCTTTTTAGAAATACAAAGCGCTCTATTTGTAATTAGTTTATAGCAGATATAGTTAATAGATTTACTTACTGATATCATTTGAATAATGATTGCATATCTTCATAACCTCGAGTTATCTGAAGTTAGCTAATACTTATTTATACCATGTTATACTTCTAGACAGGTAGGAATAAACAGGTAAGAACTATAAATGGAAGATATCGGAAAAGCAAAACAACAGATTTTTACCTTACGTACACAAATAAATCATTATAACTATCGCTACTATGTATTGGACAGCCCCGAGCTAAGTGATACTGAGTATGATGAGCTGATGTTGCAGCTTAGACAACTTGAGACTAAGTATCCTGAACTAATTACTTCTGACTCACCAACGCAGAGAGTGGGAGCCCCACCAGTGGAGGCCTTTGGGCTTGTGGAACATTATCAACCTCTGTTAAGCCTAGCTAATGCCTTTGCATATGATGATTTGAAGGCATGGCATAAACGAGTTGTCAATTTACTTGGAGTAGATGATTTTAGCATTGTCTGTGAGCCAAAGATAGATGGGCTGGCGGTAGCGCTGACTTATATCAATGGTTTGTTTGTTACCGGAGCGACTCGTGGTGATGGCTATCATGGGGAAAACATCACCCGGAATTTGAGAACTATTCGTAGTATCCCTCTATCTATATCGGAAAAGGCACCTTCTAGATTTGAAGTTAGAGGGGAAGTTTATATGTCCAAGGCAGGCTTTAGTTGGCTCAACGAGGAAAGGGAAAAGAAAAGTCTTACGCTTTTTGCCAATCCTCGAAATGCTGCTGCTGGTTCTGTGAGGCAACTTGATTCCAGAGTAACTGCTCACCGTCCTTTGGACATATTCATTTATGGGTTGGGGCCTATAGAAGGGGGAACAGTACCTGATACTCATTGGGAGATAATGAAGTGGCTGGGAACTCTAGGTTTTAAGATAAATGCTGATATCACTCTCTGCAATGATATTAATAAAGCAGAAGAATGCTATCAAAACTGGGTTAAAATTCGAAATAAATGGGGTTATGAGGCTGATGGCATGGTGGTTAAGGTGAATTCTATAGAATACCAGCTGAAGATGGGAAATGTGGCACGTGAACCAAGATGGGCAATAGCATACAAATTTCCTGCAATCCAGGGAGTTACTCAGCTCATTGATATTGGAATTAACGTGGGACGAACTGGAAGATTGAACCCATATGCGATTTTACAACCGGTGAAGGTGGGAGGAGTGGTTATCAGTCGGGCGGCGTTACATAATGAAGAAGATATTCAGCGCAAAGATATTCGTATAGGAGATTGGATTACTATACAACGAGCAGGAGAAGTTATCCCTGAGGTATTAGGGCCTGTATTGAGTCGGCGTACAGGAAACGAAGAAGTTTTCTATATGCCTGACTGTTGTCCTGTTTGTGGTGCTGAAGTTATAAAACCAG
>CAYPSP010000200.1:0-2863 GCA_964413335.1 uncultured Dehalococcoidales bacterium | reverse complement strand
GGTATCCTCACCTTAGTCCTCTCCCTCAAGGGAGAGGAAATACGTATTGAAAAGGAGGATTTTTACTGGCAGGATTCGATGGCCCCGTCCTTCATACGGATTACCCTGTCTACGTATTTCTCGTCTTCCGGCTCATGGGTTACCATGACGATTGTTTGAGATAGCTCTTTATTCAGCTTCTGAAACAGTTCGAGGACGACTTTTGCTGAAGCAGCGTCCAGGCTTGCTGTTGGCTCATCGGCAAACAGTATCTCCGGCTTATTGATAAGGGCACGGGCGATGGCTACCCTCTGCTGTTCTCCTCCTGATATCTCGTCGGGATAATGACTCAGCCGTTCACCAAGGCCAACCAGTTTGAGCATTTCAACCGCGCGTTTGCGGTAAGCCTTCTGATTGGTGGAGCAAAGCGCTGGCAGGTAGACATTTTCCAGAATGTTAAGTTCGCCAAGCAGCGAGTATTCCTGGAAAACATAGCCCAGCTTTTCCAGCCGGAACCTGGCTCTTTCTGCTTTGGTCAATTTCAGCACATCAATATCATCTATAAAGATTTCCCCGCTGGTGGGCCTGTCTAAAAGGCCGAGGAGATGCAGGGTGGTTGATTTACCTGCGCCGCTTCTGCCCATGATAGCTACAAATTCCCCCTGCTTGATTGATATGTATACATCTTTCAGGGCGTGGATGGTGGCATCGCCGTGACCGTAAGATTTATTTATATTTCGTGTTTTAATCAATTAACTAATCAGACTCCCTTAATAATTTTCAGAATACTTTGTTTCATAATGGACCATGCCGGAATAATTCCTGCCAGGATAGCTGCAAATATCAGCCCCGATGTAGTAGTGCCCAGTGTAAATGGCTGGACGGTCAGGATCACCAGTCCCAGTGGTAAATCAAGCGGATTGCTGGTTGAGTACGGTATAAGCAGAAAACGGACCGTCAGCCAGCCAATAGTTATGCCGGCGCTGGCGTAGAACAGGGCCTGGATAAGATAAGAGCCTATTATGGTGCCACGAGCGATGCCGATGGCACGCATGATGCCAATCTGCCGCCTCTTGCTTATGACATTAACGTAAATCACGATAAACATGATGATGGTTGCCACCATCAGGCCGACGCCATTGATGAGCGAGCCAATGATTTCAAAAGTAGACATAGTGCTTCTCATGGCGCCGCCATAGTCCTGCCAGCTTCTTATTTCTTCGTTAATGCCCATAGCGTTGAAATTTGCAATAAGACTGCTTTCCTCCACACCAGGTTCAGATTTAACCAGAATATGGCTGGCCCTGTTGTTGAATATGTTTTTGCCCAATACCGATGCCATCTCGTTACGGGTGATAAAAGCCTGGAAGTCTACTTCAAGATGCCTGGCTCGAAATACACCTTTAACCGTATATTCCCGTTGAACACCGTTTGGATAGGTCAGGCGTACTTCGTCGCCGATGTCCACTCCGCCCAGGGTGAGAAATGATTCGGTCTGAGCGCTGTCGCCACCGGCTATCTCGACACCCAGTATAATCTCATCACGGTCATTTGGTTCCAGGTAATTTCCGGCGATCATCTGCGTATTAACGTTGGTAACGCTCGTTTCCTGTCCAGGATCGATGCCGGTAACTTTATAGGTACCGCTTTCGCCTTTATCTGCTGGTGATTGTTTCTCTTTCCAGTTGTACTCAATGAAGGCGCCGCTATCCAGTCGTGCTGCTACTCCAGCCACACCAGGAGCCTGCACTATCTCATTCTCTAACTGGCTTACATGGTTGATGTAGTATTCATCCTCCTCGGGGCTGATAACCACATTGGAATAAGCGGCATCAACCAGTTGCCTGTCCATGGCGCGCATTACCCCGGTGATGATGGATGAGGTGAAAATCAGGTTGACAAAGCTGAATGACATTACAATGACAAGTAGAATCGGTATCCATCGATTGCCCCTGGTGATGGACTTAAAAGCAAGGAACAGGGCTATTGCCACATTCCCCAGTATTGATTTAGCGGAACGATATTTCATTGTCTCTAGATGTCGCCTGGCAATATAGTTGTTTCATAGTTTTCACGGAGCAAACCGCAATTCTTATTTACAGTTCGTGTTTTCTTTAACAGACGATGTTATTTTATTGATGAGGGCGAACAGTGTAGATTGTTCATCATCGGTCAAGCAGCACATCATCTGTTTAACTCGTTCGGCGCTGCAGTTATTGATAAAGCGGTGAATTTTCTCTCCCTCATCGGTGAGAGCCACCCGTACCACTCTCCTGTCGGTTGTATCGGACAGCCTGTGTATATATCCCCTGTCTACAAGGTCGTCGACCATCCGCGTTGCTGTGCTGAATGGCAGTGAGAGGGCGTTGCTAAGCTCTCCCATGGTAGGATTATCCAAGAGGTGGATACAACTGCTTATTCGATAAACGAGTTCGATAATGGTATTGGAAAGTGGTTCAGCGCCGGCAGGATTATCCCTGTCACTGTTATTTTGTAATTCAAGCAGTTCGTTGTGTAGCATGGACTCAAACTTAATCCATACCTGCACAAAATTTCGCACGATTTCGGATATCTGTTCGTCGTATTGTTGTTGGCTGCTTTTATCTGTCATATATTTTTGAAATGCAATATTTCTATAATGGAAATATATCATGGATGTGGGTGGCCTGTCAAAACAGGGCATAGCCGACAACCTGCCTATGTCATACCTGCGAAAGCAGGTATCCACCATCAGGCTCGGTTTGGTGAGGTAAGTTTGCTTTTATACAGGTATGGTAATTTTGAGTACTGTCTTCCTTGGGGGAAGGAGAAGCATTCGCAGTAGCGAATACCGGGGCAGATTCCTGCTTTCGCAGGAATGACAAATAAACGGTACAGGAAGGAC
>CAYPSP010000199.1:0-2875 GCA_964413335.1 uncultured Dehalococcoidales bacterium | reverse complement strand
TAAGCGATAATTCTCCTATTGCTTCATCCATTGTGTGAGCCTTCCTGCCAGTCTCAGCCATCTTAGCCCTGAAACCGCCGTTTTTCCCAAAAAGACACATTTTCCGTTTGAGTTTTGTTTCCCCTCTTCCAATTACAGTCCAACCTACCAAAGTTTGTGATATATCTCCAGCATCCATCACCTTTGATCCCACATATTTCGGATCCCTCTCTTCTCCAGCACAGAGCAAATTGTAGAATGGCTCAACAATTCTAGCATTTACGTCCCTCAAGTTTTTAAACATTGCCGCATTTTTGTTTATATACCGTTGATTGTCAATAAGAAATATTGCATCAGCAACAAGGTAAGCAGATTTTAAACAAGTAGCAGTATTATAAACAGTCCGCGCCTCAGTTTCTTCCTCCTGTTGAAATGGTAACACTATAGCATTATATACAGGTTTCCCAATATATCTCTCTTTTAAATACTGCGTTAATATGCCTATCGAACCAGAGCCAGTTCCTCCTGCAGCCCCAGCAATTAATAAAAAAGCATCTGTTTCAGAAAAACGCTCTGTCGCTCTTATTGCATTTACAACTTTGTCTCCATCCTGCCTAGCTATCTCCGCAGCAAGTTCACTAATTTTACCCACTCCATGACCATTAGTCTTTTGTGACCCAATAGCTATTCTGTGCTTATAATCAGGTTTAATAGTACTCAACCCGCTCAGATCAGTGATATCCGTGTTAATAGCAAAGGCACCCGTAATTATCTCGATCCCCCGTTTAGAACGCGCTCGTTTATTTAAACGAGCAAACCTATCGGCGATTCTGCCGCCACATTGACCTAACCCTATTACTAATAGCTTCATAAACTTATTCTATGCAATCTTGCGTGATAATGTCAATTATTACCTAATAGCCTTGATTACTACAAATGAACCTTCACCATACCCAGCCATAACTGACTCAATTTTATTTATCTCAGATAAAGCTTTAAATATCGTCTGACAAAAAGTAAGTTCCCCAAAACCAATACTTCTTAATAAAGAAACCACTTCTGCAACTGAACGAAAAGTCGCTGACTGGTAGAATCTACTGTTACTTCTGTATTTAGAATAATTCTCTCCAATCGGGCTATCCCGATCTACAAAGCCCAATAACAAGCAAGCTCCTGGTTTTAATATTCGGAAAGCCTCTTCAAGCGATGTTTTCAGATTATCTACAAAACAAATAACCGTGACCATTAATGCCACATCAAATTCGCAATCCCTAAATGGCAAAGCCTCCGCAATACCAGCAACAACAGCAACTCCCCTCTGTTGAGCAATCTTCATCATTTTTCTTGATGGTTCAAGCCCAAATCTAATACCCAGTGGAACAGCAAATCGTCCACTACCTATACCTATTTCAATGCCTGTTTTGCCTGGAGGTAATTGCCTTTTTATCGCTTTAAGCTCTGACCTGTAGACAAATTCATGACTGTCAAACCAATCATCATAAATATCCGCATTTTTTTCGAACACCTCTATCTTAGCCACGATTACCAATCATTTTCCTATATGTCTCATCCGAATCATCTCTCATTGACAGAGTTTAGAAGATAAAAGAAGTCTTAAAGTATATCTCTATATTAACTATCAATATATTATTATAACACAGGCGTTGCCACCAATAGACTGCAACTCTTATATTTTCCATAATAATAAATTGCTACGATTACTGAAAGACGAAATTCCATAATTAATAGTGAATTCCTATACGCTCAGCCAGCATAGAGCCTTCCCAAATTAGTAAATTTAAGTTAAACTTTGCAAGTATGAACCTAAGTTATAACCCTCAAGAGATAGAAAAAAAATGGCAACAGAAATGGGAAGTTGATCGTATCTATGAAGTCAGTAAAGAGAGTGAACGTCCTAAATTTTATGCCCTGACTATGTTCCCCTACACCTCTGGAGATCTCCACATCGGACACTGGTATGCCATGGCGCCTTCAGATGTCTATGCCAGGTTTAAAAGGATGCAGGGGTATAACGTACTTCACCCAATGGGCTTTGATGCCTTCGGATTACCAGCAGAAAATGCAGCTATCAGCCATGGGATACATCCTTCTAACTGGACAATGGAAAACGTAGAAAATATGCGTCGCCAACTAAAAAGCATAGGGGCGCTTTATGATTGGAGACGCGAGGTTATTACCTGCCTCCCTGAATACTATAAATGGACGCAGTGGTTTTTCCTGAAGCTATATCACTCAGGTTTGGCTTATCGTGCAAAAGCGCCAGTAAACTGGTGTCCCAATTGCCAAGCAGTGCTAGCTAATGAACAGGTAGTTGATGAAGGATCATGTTGGCGCTGTGGAACACCAGTAACCAAGAGAGATCTTGAACAATGGTTCTTCCGAATTACCAAATATGCTGAGGAACTCCTCGACTTCAGTAATATTGACTGGCCAGAACGTATAAAAACGATGCAGAAGAACTGGATTGGCAAAAGTATTGGGGCAGAAGTCTCCTTCAGCCTGGAGCATGCAGATATTCCACAGAAAGAGATACGGGTATTTACCACTCGGCCTGATACTATCTATGGTGTAACTTTTTTCCTTTTAGCCCCAGAACATCCTCTGGTCCCATTATTAACAACTCCAGAGCAAAAAGCAGCGGTGGATGATTACATCGCTTGGTGCAAACGCAGCACAGATTATGAGAGAACTGCAGTAGGAAAAGAAAAGACAGGAGTCTTTCTAGGAAGTCATGTAATAAATAGATTGAATGGGGAGAAAGTGCCGATTTGGATTACTGATTATGTTCTACCAAGTTATGGCACAGGAGCAGTAATGGGAGTCCCTGCTCACGATGAAAGAGACTTTGATTTCGCCAATAAATTCAATATCCCTG
>CAYPSP010000198.1:1299-2876 GCA_964413335.1 uncultured Dehalococcoidales bacterium | reverse complement strand
TTCTGTGCCATCGGAAAGTTTTACGCCGGTGATCTTATCACCACCTAAAACTTCTTCTAACCTGGTTTCACAAATTACATTCACTCCTCTATTTTTAAGTGCCTGTTCTGCCTCGATATAAAGGTCTTCTTCAAAAGCGAGCATCAGGCAATGAGGGAGAAGTTCTACAATCGTTACATTAATGTCCCGATTCTTGTTACACTCATCAGCGAATTCTACGCCAATAAATCCGCCTCCCAGAACAACCAGGTCTTTTACATCGGTCAATGTGTCAAGCAGGGAATTAAGATAAGCTACATCTTTTGTTACTGAGAAAACGTTTTTCTTATCTATTCCAGGAATAGGGAGGATTAATGGATTAGCACCTGTTGCCAGTATTAATTTATCATAAGTAACAGTCTCACCACTGACAGTAAGAACACTCCTTTCCTTTGTGTGTAGTTCCTGTACTTCGTCTATAAGAATCTCTATGTTATTCTTTTCCAGTGAGGTATCGGGTATTAAATTATTGTCTGTTGATCCTACGGTGCCGAAGATATAAGGAATACCACAGGGGATAAGTACTTGCTCCTCTTTTCTAATCAGAAGTATGCTTTTTCCAGGATAATGTCTTCTGGCAGTTATGGCGGCAGGGAGGCCTGCTGCACTTCCTCCTATAACTACTACATCGGCTTTCTTCATTTTTCATTTCTCCTTATTATTTTTGGGATCATTGGCGCAGTGTAGCATAGAGTAATATAATGTCTCAATATAATGGAAGCCAGATATTATTTCTATGTAATAAGATGAATAATTAAGGATGTTGTTTTATCCCGAGATAATAAAACACTATTTTGTAGTTGTTATTTAAGGGTTACTTCTCCTCTGTGATCTTGGCAGCTCGTCTCAAATCGGCTGGAGAATTTATATTGAAGAAGCTCAAAAGACCGGAGTCAATTCTCTTACACTCTTCCCGCTGGATATATCTAACATTTAACAGGTCCAGGGTTTGGCTTATTTTTAGTTGTTCCTTCTCTAATTGTGTTTGTATAATGCTTGTGCATCGTCTTGAGTAGATTGCGTGCAGGGGCTCAATCTTACCCATTTCCAATTGTGGGACTATGGCATCAAATCCCTGTAGCTGGCTTATCATGTAGCGAAGTAGATTAATATTTAAAAAAGGCATGTCACAGCCTACTACAAGGCTGTAAGGGGATTTCGAAGCTAGTAAGCCAGTGTAAATGCCTCCAAGAGGACCTTTGTCAGGAACTATATCGATGATTACTTCTGCTTTATGGGTGATTGGAAGCTTGGATTGTCCCTCAGCAGTTACTATCAAGATTTGGTTGCTTATTGGTTCGAGTTGTCTGATGACGTATTCGATTAGGCTTTTGCCACAGAGAGACTCTGATAGCTTGCACCTTCCAAGCCGGGAACTTTTACCTCCTGCCAGAACGATTGATGTTAGCATTAAAAGGGTTCGTGGCAATAAAGGATCATTGATTTATGCTCAAGTTAATCATTTATTATAATACGCTCCTTATGAGAATATATGTTTAATCTATGTTGCCTGGCAAAGCCAATTAGAGTAATACCAT
>CAYPSP010000198.1:0-1289 GCA_964413335.1 uncultured Dehalococcoidales bacterium | reverse complement strand
TTCTCAATGGCTAAACTGGAAACAGCAGAGGTACTGACTACGATGGGAATTTTAGTATGGATTGCTTTGCTGATAGTCGAAGCAGTCTGTCGGCATGACGTAAGCAACATTGCCTGTGTAATGTCCAGTTTTTTCTGTAGGGCGAGGCCAATTACCTTGTCTATGGCGTAGTGCCTGCTCACATCTTCAGCGAATATCGAGAATTGATTGTTGAATATTGCAGCGATATGTGCTCCTCCGGTATGCCTGAATAGAGTACTATGCTGGTCAAGCTTATCGGTTGCGACCCAGATATCGGCTGAGGTTAGTCTCTTTTTTGAGATTACAGTGTTAAATTTTAAGTTGATGGTATTAATGGCAGCTTTAAGGAATATGTCGTATCCTTCACTGGTGGTTTTTATCTCCTTGATGTCTGAGAATTTGCTTAGACCTTCAGGAATCAGGTGTCCTCGGACCATATCCTCTAGAAGATTAGGAATACAAAAAAAGTGTCTGTAAAGCTTTTCATTAATTCTTAAGGATACCAGTGCTTCGTGAATGGCAACATCAATAACGGGTTCTTTTTTACACTCTATTATCTTCAGTATTTCAATTTCCGCTAATGCGTTTTCTGTATTTTTATTCACTTTGCTATTTGCCTGTTTAGAAAACCTTGCATGATAGTCAAGGTCAATTATTGTCCTGTACACAGAGGCAATCATATACTTGACTTAGGCAGATATATTTTACACCATTTATATCATATGATACTTTCGGTAGGGTAAAGGGCACTAATTATCTAGACTAGTACAAATACTGGATTTTGTAATACATTTCCTCTATAATTTATCGCACTCAGGGGTGTAGCTCAGCTGGTAGAGCAGCGGTCTCCAAAACCGCTTGTCGTGGGTTCGAATCCTGCCGCCCCTGCCATGCCGAGGTGGTGGAATCGGTAGACACGCCATCTTGAGGGGGTGGTGGGCGCAAGCCCGTGGGAGTTCAACTCTCCCCCTCGGCACTAATTTAATTTGCTTGAATGGTGGAAAAACAGTAAAATCTAGTCAAGCGGAAGTAGTTCAGCGGTAGAATGCTTCCTTGCCAAGGAAGAGATCGCGAGTTCGAATCTCGTCTTCCGCTCCACTTGAAGAAAGCAGGCATGCCGAAGTGGCGGAATGGTAGACGCGGCAGTCTCAAAAACTGTTGGGAGGCAACTCTCGTGTCGGTTCGACTCCGACCTTCGGCACAAAGGGAATTGATGCCGAGTTGTGTAGTGGTAGCACGGAGGACTTTGAATCCTCTAGCCCTGGTTC
>CAYPSP010000197.1:0-2882 GCA_964413335.1 uncultured Dehalococcoidales bacterium | reverse complement strand
TTTCTCACTCAGGGATTCTGGATTGGCGCGACCCTCTACTCCATCTTCGTGCCAATTCGAGCAGGGATACCATGGCTCTGGATAGGACTGGCGTTGTTTATCGCTGGTCTCGTGACACTCATTCTGGCGACGGTTTCCGTCGCCGGTACGCCTGCGGACAAACCATTCACCTCCGGCGTTTACCAGTTCTCCCGCCATCCGATGTATCTCTCTATGATATTTGTCTACCTCGGGGTAAGTATCGCCTCCGCTTCCTGGCTGTTCTTGCTCCTTACCGTAATCACATTCTTCCTGCAACTTTACCAGGCGAAAAAAGAAGAAAGGTATTGCTGTGGGAAGTTTGGCGACGCTTATCGTGAATATATGCGCCGGACAGCAAGATGGATAGGCATACCTAAATCGACAACAAATTAATAATCTGCCCATTAACTGTCATTTAACAATTAAGTATAATGTGACACTCGAAGAAACAAGAGATATTTATAGTACATCTACACCTTAGTACCGACCTGTCTTAATAAACAGTCCATTAGTAATATAACGGCTCTGACCTGTCCCCCTAAAAATACCAGGGGCAGATCAGACTCAGCAAAATATGATAAAGCTATTATCACCATTAACAGGGTGCTATAATACAAAGCTGGTAAGGAGTAACTCCTGTGCATGCAGTTGAAATAAATCATGTGGTCAAGTCCTACGCAGATAAGGTGGTGGTTAACAATCTGGCCTTCTCTGTAAATCAGAGCGAGATATTTGGCCTGATTGGCCCTAATGGTGCCGGCAAAACCACTACCATCAGGATGCTTATGGACATCATCAAGCCAGACTCCGGAAGCGTGACAATCCTCGATGAAAAGTTGAGTGAAGCCAGTAAGAATAAACTTGGCTACATGCCCGAGGAACGAGGCCTGTATAAAAAGCTAAGTGTAATTGACTCTATCATCTATCTCGCCTCACTGAAAGGTATGGACAGACATTCAGCCGAAGAGAAAGCTGAACAACTGCTCAAGCATACAGGGATGCTCTCCAGCAAGAGAAAAAAGATAGAAGAACTGAGTAAGGGCATGGGGCAGATTATCCAGTTTATCGTTACTATTATCCATGACCCTGAACTGGTTGTTCTGGACGAACCATTTGCCAGCCTCGACCCGGTTAACACTGAATTATTGAAGGGGATGATACTCGAACTGAGAAATCAGGGTAAAGCCGTAATTCTGAGCACGCATCAGATGAATCAGGTAGAGGAACTCTGCGACCGCATACTAATGATTAACAATGGAAACTCAGTTCTTTATGGAAATCTAACCGAGGTCAAGTCAAAGTACAGCAGTCATTCGGTTACCCTCGATTTTGAAGGTGAACTGGCGCAAATACAGGGAGTCATTATAAAACACAATCACAAAGGCCATGCTGAGCTGGCGCTTGATGAAGATTCAACTACTAAACAGGTGTTGGAACGATTGGTGCATGCCGGTATGGTGATTAATCGCTTCGAAGTGGACACTCCTTCACTGAATGAAATATTCATAAAAGTGGTAGGGAATAAGCATGGATAAGGCGCTGTTGATATTCAGGCATGAATTCCTGCAAACGATAAAGAGGAAAGGATTTATTATCCTGACCCTTATCATACCGACGCTGCCCCTGCTGGGCATAGGAGTTTTCCAGTTAGTATCAGGAATTGCCAATCCGCCGATAGAAGTGACTACAATCGGATATATCGATGAAGCTGGTGGATTTGACCAGTTTACCACTCAAGGGAATATAGTCATAGTTCGCTTTGACACTCCGGAAGCTGCCACCGATTCTTTAATTAATAAGGATATCAGCGAGTACTTCATCATCCCGCCGGATTACATCGCGACAGGGATAATCAGTCGCTTCACCGTAGGGAAAGAACTTATGCCTGCTGGAGACACAAGAACTGCGATTAAAAATTTCCTGTCGAACAATCTACTGGCGGGGAAGGTGCCACCGCCCGTTTTATCCAGGATTGAAGCGCCATTGAATCTGTTCACTATAACGCTTACCGCAAGCGGGGAAGTTGCTCCTGAACAAGGCGGATTCGGGAATTTTATCATCCCTGGAGTATTTAGCGTCCTGCTGGCGCTCGCTATTATATTCTCATCTACTTATATGCTTCAGGGTCTTGGTGAGGAAAAAGAGAATCGTCTTATAGAAATATTGTTATCTTCGGTTTCCACAAGGCAGTTGATAACCGGCAAGGTGCTGGGAATTGGTTCTGCCGGGCTGATCCAGGTAGTCATATGGGTGGCATCAATTCCATTACTGCTGAACCTGGCCTCCTCTTTAATAGGAGGCTTTATCAGTAGCATAAAAATACCTGCCTATTTACCCGTTCTGGGGGTAACGTACTTCATTCTGGGATATCTGTTGTTTGCCGTGATATCTACCTGTTTCGCTGCCATAAGCACCACTGTACGAGAAGGACAGGGAATAGCATCGATATTTACCATTTTTCAAATCGCCCCATTCTGGTTCGCTAGCCTACTTTTGGCATTCCCGAACAGCCCTGTCTGGGTTGTTTTCAGTATTTTCCCTTTCTCTGCCCCTGTGTTAGTAATGTTGAGGCTTGGTGTTACCGGCGTCCCTGCTTGGCAACTCGCAGTCAGTATAACTGTGTTAGTTGTATGTATCATCGGAGGGATACTGCTGGCGGCTAAACTGCTCAGGACTTACATACTCATGTATGGTAAAAGACCGAACCTGGGCGAAATTGCCCGCAGCTTCAGAAGCGGATAGACTGTATCCGGCCTTTGAGAAAAACTGATTTTTAAGGGTAAGCCCATAGCCGGTATACCCTCACGGCAGTGTCGTGGAACAGGAACCTTCAATCCTCCTGCGAGAAACCTTTAAAAATA
>CAYPSP010000196.1:0-2891 GCA_964413335.1 uncultured Dehalococcoidales bacterium | reverse complement strand
TTTTAATCAAATTCAACTCAATGTCCGCAATATAATTGTCAAAAAGAGAAGATTAATTTAAAGCGGGCTACTCTAAAGCAATTAATCAAACATTGCATCGAGGATGTCGAATATCTTAAACAACTATATGAGGAAAAAACGTGGATAGTCCCCATAATTCCACGAGGGAATTTCCCCCTATTTACATGTCCAGAGATACTTCATGATCCAACTCTCCCAAAGCCGTTGCATGGTTTGAATCCACGAACAATAAATGGCAAAGAGTGGTGGGATCAAAAAAGAGTATTTGCATATGTAGAAAACAATCAATGTTGCTGGGCATGTGGTGTTTCAAGATATGAAGTATTAGGAAAAAATAAATGGCTGGAAGCTCATGAAATTTTTGATATCAATTATGTTGAAGGTCGCGGCGAATTAAAAAAAGTTGTTGCACTATGTCCATATTGTCACAACTACATACACTCAGGTCGTTTACAAATGCTTGTTGAGGGGGGGAAAGTAACAGAAGATTATGCCGACGCAATAATATCTTACGGAAATTCAGTTCTCAAAAAAGCTGGCCTTGAAATATTATCGGATGGAGAAAAGGTATTGAGAAAGATGGGAATAACTGAATATATACTAGAATCAGCAAATATTTATGAGATTGATGACCCCACAAATATAGATAATTGGGAATGGCTAACAAAATTTGCGGGAAAAGATATTGATTCATACCTTGCCAAAAATTGGCCTGAAGAACAAAAATACGAATTAGATGGTTTAAGCATGATAGAGGGTGCAAATGGAGATAAGTACGTATTACCAATCCGTTGTCAAGGTTTTGAATCAGCTTGTAAGCTAAATACTAGAAAACATTATATGGTTCCGCCAAAGGGGAAAGTGATTGATGGTAAGAATTATTGGAGGTTTGGTTCTCGCCCTTTCAACGGTTATTTCATATACACCCCTCAAAAAATTGAAGAAGCTGAATGGAAGTTATGGCACATGGTAATTGATGGCAAGGTTTATCCTACAACATTTAAAAACTATGAAGATTGGAAAAAATACTACTGCAACAATAGCTCTGAAACTGACAAATGATTCTGCCATCAATTGATTCTTATTCAGCGGCAAAAACTCCACAAGTCTAGCACTCTACTTTATGCAATTAAAAAATCAGTTTTTAGATATCATAGTAAATTCTCCAACCTTTCCCTAACATGAGCATTCAAACTAAAAGCCTTCCCTGAATTAGCATTCTGTTTCATATAATGCAAAGTACCCTTAGAGAATCCTAGCTTCTTCCATTACGAATAAGACATGTCAATAATCTTCTTCCTCAATAGATCAGAATCAACTCTCGCCAATCGATAATCAGGTTTACTAAACTCAAGTGTTTTCCTCTTCCCTACAAGATGATAGCTTAGCTCTCTTGCCTTCAACAAAAGAACATAATTCCAAGAAGTGTTCTTCTTCCTGTACTCAACCTTACTTATGAAACTGGCGAGGTTAAGGAAGGGACTCATTATTTCAAGCCATTGAGTAGGACAATAAGGCAGTATGTGGAACATCCTGAGCATAAGTTTGATGGAAGCATTGGGGTTCTTGAGAGGAAGCATGTTCAAGCTGATGGAGTGGTTTACATTGGAAAGGAAGCTAATAATATTGATGATCAGGCTTTGGATGTGAAGCAAGCTCAGGAGTTTATTGACGAAAAACTAGTGTATGATTTTGTCCTGAAGCTTAGTCCTGAGAAAGCAAGAGAAATTGGAATTAAGCATAGGAGTGTTTTGGTTTATTTGAAGAAAAAAGCAAATGAAGGAGATCTGAATTTTAAATCAAAGAATATAAGTAAAATTTTAAATTACGGTAACTTTTAAATTGTAACAATGGGTACTTATATTCCAAATGAAAATTATGAAAAGCATACCCCCAAGTTATTTATTTATGTTGTGTGTTTCCATTACGCTTGGATTAATCCTAAAATACGGAAATATTTCAATTATTCCTTTTTCTTACCATGAACCTGACACTCGACAAAGCCATCGCAACCGTCGAACCACGACCAGCCGCCTACGTCTTACGCGGCTCCGACGGGCCTGCCGGTCCGGCTACGCCGGATGGCAGGCTCGCCATCCCGACGTAAGTCGGGACGGGCGGGAAAATGCTTTGACCGTAAGAAGCAACTGGAACGATAGAACAGAGCCTGGGTGGTGAAATGGCAGACACAAGGGACTTAAAATCCCTTGACCGTAAGGTCGTGCGGGTTCGACTCCCGCCCCAGGCACCAGCTGAAGAGGCTGCCTTTTGCCAAAGCGCTTTTTATGTTCTCCGCCGGTATCTCTTGCCTGAGGTGGAACGGATTAAGCCTTCCTTCGGCTTGTTCCTGGGCGGCACCCGTGGTTCGCCACCACCGGGGGGCAGGATAGATTTGTTTTCCGAAGCGAGCCATACAAAACGCGAAAGTGACTTGCTCCCCTTGTAAGCGGGCACACGGTAACGCCGTACATGTAGATTGCATCTCATCAGCAGGAGCTCAAACCTCTTGCTCGGCTCAGGCGACCAAACGGCCAGAGTCCCATGTTTGCGGAGCGCGCGCCGACACGCCAGGATTCCTGTACGAGTGTACAGACGTTGGTTCCCTGGATCTGTCACAGCGCCCGGGCCATTGTCGATATCCATAAGGATCGCATCGAACCTGCTCTTTGAACGTGAGATAAGTTCGACGACATTACCGGTCCTGACCTCAACACGTGCATCTTTCAGCGGGTGATTGTTCAGTTCACCTACGAACTCACGATTCCACTCGACTACAGGATCCAGAAGTTCACTCACCACCACTTTCGCGCGCGGGCCGAGAATATCCAGTGCCTGACGCAACGTGTAGCCCAGACCCAATCCTCCGATGA
>CAYPSP010000195.1:0-2909 GCA_964413335.1 uncultured Dehalococcoidales bacterium | reverse complement strand
ACCATGGTTTCTACTCGCAGGCAATTGCGGACTGGCGGGAAGATGGCGGAGTCAACCAGGTCAGTATCCCAGTAAGGCCATTAAGGAACGGCGTATGTAGCAGAAGCGACTCTGATTCAAGCGGCTGCAGCAATTCAGGGCAAGTATTGAAACCAAGATAGGCCTGCTTAAGAAGAAGTTTGGGCTCAAGAGAAACTTGATGAGAGGTAGTCCAAGAACGGAATTGTGGGTTGGTCAGGGCATATTTATGTATAACCTATGGCAGTCTGCCCAGATAAGCTAAGTTATGAGAGGAAAAAGAGCAGTTACCCGATCAAAAGGAGTACATGCCTGATACCTAGAATTCCATGGGGTCTGGGGGAGCTACGCCATGAGCTTTTACAGGAGAATCGGAACATTATCTAAGCGATAAAAATACTATGGATATCATGTTGCTGAGTGCTTGAAGCATCTTTATACAAGCACAAGGCCTCACATGAGGATTTTAAGAAATAATCTGCAAAAAAGGAGGAAAAATATGAGGTTTAGTGATAAGGTTGTATTGATTACTGGAGGTGGTACTGGCATAGGGAAGGCAACTGCAATCTGTTTCGCAAAAGAAGGAGGTAAAATTGCTATTTGTGGAAGGCGTGAAAAAGTACTGAAAGAGACTGTCGCTGAAATTGCGAAGAGTGGGGGTGAAGCGACTTATTTCGTATGCAATGTAGCAGAATCAAGCTTGGTTAATAAATTAGTACAAGACACAGTTGATAAGTATGGCAGAATAGATATTCTGTTCAATAACGCTGGCATAATGAATTCAAACCCGATAGAAGAAACAACTGACGAAGATATTAATCAGTTGTTTGATATCAACGTAAAAGGTGAGTTCTGGGCGTTACGCGCGGTAATAAGACAAATGAGAAAACAAGGCAGTGGTGGCGCTATTATCAATATGTCATCTGTGTCAGGCCTGGTGGGTGAACTGAATACGGCAGGTTATTGCGCAACTAAAGGGGCAATAAGCAATTTGACTCGTGCTGTTGCCATGGAAGTAGCCAGGGACAATATAAGAGTCAATGCTGTATGCCCTGGTGTAATTTACACGCCTATGTTTGAAGAGGGCCTACGAGAAGATCCCACCATTGTTCGTGGTTTCATGGATTCGACGCCAATGAAACGTGTTGCCAGTCCTGAGGAAGTAGCGAAAGTGGTTTTATTCTTAGCATCAGATGATGCCTCATTTGTTACTGCTGTTAACTTACCTGTTGACGGTGGTTATAGTGCATGCAATGGTTATATCGGAGGAGATGCTGATGTGACATAGGTGAATTGTTTGAAATAGGTAATGCCACTGCGCTACCAGTACACGATAAGCAGTTTAGAAGGACAAAGGGAGGTTAAAAATGTCCATATTAAAGCCATCTGTTTAGAGTTTCCCCGTTGTGGCTACTACCGAGTTAGCCAGTAGCTAAGTTGAAAGACAGTTAACAGATGAAGGGTAAAAAATAGAGTCACCGATAACAATGATAGATATCTATAAATCGGTTATACCTTTTGTGGGAATACAAGCTTCTTGTTTGGCTATAATCATGTTATTCCCTCAAATAGCCCTCTGGTTACCAAGCCTAGTTTTTAAAGCTGGATAACATATGGAAAAATATTATTAACCGGGTAGGAGGAAATACTATTGATAAAGATATTATGAGATAAATGACTCTGCGATTTGTTTTATGAAATAGAAATTTAAGGAGGTATAAATATGTATATTAATCTGAGTTATATAATGAGCGAAGATATGCCTGTGTTAGGAACGAATCCAAAAATCAAATTTGATCCAGTAATGAGAATTGCTAATGGCGATAAAACAAATGTTACAATGCTTCATCTATTTACGCATAACGGAACGCATATGGATGCTCCATGGCATTGGAACCCCGAAGGCAAGACTATAGATAAGTTGGGCTTTGAGGATATGATTTTCGATAGACCTAAGCTTATAGACGTAAGAAATCGGCCTAACTATTTGATTGATAGATCGGATATTGAACCGTTATTTTCGAAAAACGACGATGCTGACTTCTTAATGGTGTACAGTGGAGCATCACTATTAAGAGAAAGTAACCCAAAGGAATATACAGAACATTGGCCTTATTTCACAGCGGATTCGGCAAAATTCATAATTGAAGAAACAAAAGTGAATGGAGTTGCTATGGATTTTGGTGCTGTTGATTCCCCCGAGGATCTTGCTGAATTAAATGCCCCGGTTCACTATATATTTGAAGGACGAAAAGATGTAAGTAGCCGTGGCATTGTCCTTATTGAAGATGCCAACCTACTTCCAATACTCGGAAAGAAAATACAGCGAGTATTTGCTATGCCTTTATTGTTGAAAGGAGTAGATGCTTCTCCAATTAACATGTTCGCTGAAGTTGCATAGCTTGGATATATAAAAATGTGGTGTGATAGGTGTATGAGTGATAAAACCGACATTATGATTGGCCCAAAGATGTGGGCAAGCCCAACTGTTTTAGTACTAACTTAATGAGTGGTACAACTACTAGTGGTACAACTACTAGTGGTAGGTCAATATAACGAACGATAAGGAGATAAATACAATATAATGGGAGAAAAAGATATGATTTATTCTACTATCAATACTCCAGCCCTACTTCTTGATATGGATAAGCTCGAGGCAAACATAAAAGATATGTCTCAGCGAGCAGCTAGTGCAAAGGTTAGATTAAGACCACACATTAAAATTCATGAGTGTGCAGAAATAGCCAGAATGCAAATTAAAGCGGGAGCGTGTGGTATAGAGGTAGGGCCTGTAGCTCAAGCAGAGGGAATGGTAAATGAGGGACTTAAGAACATTAAAATTGCTCATCCTGGCTTTTATGGTGGGGCCAAGGCTGAATCCCTTAAAAGGA
>CAYPSP010000194.1:0-2973 GCA_964413335.1 uncultured Dehalococcoidales bacterium | reverse complement strand
AAGATATTAGCAGCTGAATATTCATCGCGGTCCTCAGGGTCTGTGTACTCGGTTTCCTTTGTTTGCTCCAGTTGATTGTACTTCGATTGAAACGCATCCGATATATATTTCAGGAAGATGAGCCCAAGCGCTACATGTTTATAATCGGAGGCGTCCATATGCCCACGGAGTGCGTCCGCCATGTCCCACAGACGGCTTTCAAATCCGAGGTTAGCACCATTGTTGTTATTGCTCATTTTGCTCTCCAGCGAATATCCTTCATGAATAGTTACTTATATTGTTAGATATTATGTTTACTATCACCATTCTAGTATCGAAGAAGTAAAATAGCAATGCTTTTTCATACACAATAAGCGAAATATAAGGATATAGTCGCACGTTTTTCCGTATATTTGCCGATAGTTCGGTAAAGGGGAGACTTGTTAATAGGATCTTATGCCCTTCATGTTTTCGGCTCGCGAAGACGGTAGGTCAAGAGGGAAAGCATTCGCAGTAGCAAAAACCAGGGTAGATTCCTGCTTCCGCAGGAATGACAAAAGAGGAAGGCAGGTAATGACAGGGAAAGGCAGGAGTAGCAAAGAGGAAGGCAGAAAGGACAAGGAAGAAATGAAAGATATTCTCTCTACACCCCTCTACCCAGATTGCCACGGCAGCACAGCTGCCTCCCAATGACAGTTTCCTTGTCGTTTTATTTTGCTATTCCACCTCGGCGAAGATGTTTACCGGTGAGCCGTCCAACCCCTGGAGCGGTAACGGCATAGAGAAGACACGTTTTATCGTTTTTCCCAGCAGAGGAAACAGGTTGACATCCTCGATGAGTGGGATGCCGCGTGAGCTTACATCTTTTCGCCCCAGCAGGATATTGTGCACCGGAGATCTCCCCGCAAAAATATCTGTAGCCAGGTCAACACAACCGAAGTCCATTGCCAGCCCTCTAAGGCGAGTCTCTTCAATGATGAACCTGGCAGCCTCGACAGTAAACGGGGAATAGTGCAGCATATAGTAATCGGGATTATCCTTCCTCTGCAGCGAGGCACCGCTATAGACCAGCAGCAGGTCGCTGTCATCATCTTTTGTGAAAAAAGGCTCGATATCCGAGCGGTCGATGACGGGTCCATGGCGATTACTCACGTCTATGAATTTTGGGTGGGTAAATATACAATCATCAAGGCTTAGCTTGTCAATGGTTACTCCCTCGGGATTGAAGTGAAATGGAGCATCCATGTGCGTGCCGTGGTGCGTCAGCAGGTGGCACATGGTCACGTTGTTGACATCGCCATTTGCTGTACGCCTTACCGGGTCAAACTTAACCTTAGGATTCTTTCCGAAAGTTGGGGTATCCTCGGCAAGAGGATAAGTTAAACTGATGAACATCTATGCCTCCTTATTAGTCACGGTATCAAGTCTGGTTATATCTTTCACAGTCGAGTGTAATACAATCACTCTATTGTTAGCAAGGGCATGGAGGGCAGGGAGCGTATAACTTCACTGTTTTGGAAAGCTGGTTTTACCGGGCATAAAATTTTTTCTGAAATTAATTACCTGCCCTTTTTCAGAGCCACCATCGTGCATCATCTGTAGTCCCCTGATTTCCTGTTCCAGGTAGAAATTAGTATCCTCTATTTCTCTTTTTATATCTGCAAGTCTTGGCCCCACGTATGAATCAAGATGAGTGGGATACAGGGAGAGCAATCCGGCAGGCTTCAGTATGCGGTAGACCTCGGCTAATAGTTCCTTTCTTTCGTATTCCTCCGGGTAGAAATAGTGGTGAAGAACGTCGTAAAGTAGTACCACGTCAAAGGAGTTGTTATCTAGAGCGATGCTTGTTTTATTGCTTGCATCCAGTCTCACTATGTTAGTTATCCCCATTGATTTGGCTCGGCTCATTAATCGCTCCAGTTCCATCCTGTCCTTATCCAGGGCATATATCAGTGATTGTTCTCCTATTATTTCTGCGACAGGGATGGTGTAAACACCAGAACCGCAACCGAAATCAAGCACTGTCTGCCCTTTTTTAAAGCCGACCCGCCTGAGGATGTTTTCCCCGTAGTATTTGAACCACTTATCGTTATTATTCATTGATAACCGGGCTGGAGATAACTATATGTTTATCTTAAACTTCATACCATGAAGATGCAACAGTATGTTGTTTTTCGAACGAGTGCGCTATAATCAACTATGTAGTTGCCTCTGTGGAGGCTGAGATACATAGGTAACACTCATGGTGTTAAATAATTTATCATGGAATAGGAGGAGGGGCTTATGAAAATCACTGACGTGAAACTATCCGACCCGGTATATATACCTGCCAGACCGATGGCTGACGCTATAAACATCCTTCCCACCACCGTGGATTACGTATTTCTTCAGGTTTTTACCGACGAGGGCATAACCGGAATTGGCCCGACTCAAGGTGGGGCACTGAATAAAGTGCTCCTTGAGGAATTGTTGAAACCGTATGTTATCGGTGAGGACCCTCTTAATACCGAGAGGATATGGGAGAAAATGTACTGGGCTACCCTGCAATATGGCAGAAGGGGTGCGGCGGTATCAGCTATTAGCGCAATAGATATAGCGATATGGGACCTCAAGGGGAAAATCCTTAACCAGCCGGTACACAGGCTACTTGGGGGACACAGGGATACTGTTCCGTCATACGGAAGTGGCATAAACCTCAACTACACGCGTGAAGAGCTTGTCAAAGAGATGACCGGCTACGTAGAGAGCGGGTTCAAGATAGTCAAAATGAAGATTGGAAGAAGGGACCCTGTCGATGACCTGGAAAGGATTAAGCTTGTCAGAGACGCGATTGGCCCGAATGTGGACCTGGCCCTGGATGTTAACAACGGCTGGAGTATTAAAACGGCGATAAGAATGGCAAAGAAACTGGAGGAATATGACATCTACTGGCTTGAGGAGCCAATTCTGTCCGATGAGATAGACAATCTGGCAAAGCTGGCTAGTGAGACGAGT
>CAYPSP010000193.1:0-3004 GCA_964413335.1 uncultured Dehalococcoidales bacterium | reverse complement strand
CCATACAAACATACGTGGACATCAGCTAAGGTTTTTGTTTAAAATTAGCTGTTAACACTATTATATGCCGCCAAATTCGGTCCAGTTAACTCGTGGTTGTTTACCCATGATTATATTCTATTATGTACTTTGACAAAACAACCACGAGTTAACTTAACCCCAAATTCTGTAACAATTTCCGCTCTAATCCGTTGTGTAAAGAGGAAGGCTAGTTGCAAGAAGATAGAGATATCAACGCATTATCAGACATCGATATACTGCTAGAGAGAGCAGTTGGTGGTGATGTGGATGCCTTCGGGAGATTGTACGATATGCACGTTGACCGAGTCTACAGGCATATATACTACCGGGTGGGTATTATAACCGACGCTGAGGATTTGACACAGCAAGTCTTTCTCAAGGCATGGCAGGCGATTCACCGCTATAAGAAAACTGCAATCCCTTTTATAGCCTGGCTGATAAAAATTAGCCATAATCTGGTTGTTGATTTCTATCGCTCGAATAAAAATGTAACGTATCTTGACTTGGATTTTATTGCCAGTAAAAAAGGCTCAAATCCAGAACACATGGCAGAGGCGCGATTTGAACAACAGCAAATGCGCCAGGCAATTCTTAAACTTCCCGGCGACCAGCAGCAAGTTGTATTGATGCGCTTTATCGAGGGCTTCTCATATTCTGAAGTAGCTGCTTCAATCAATAAAAGTGAAGGTGCTGTTAGAGTTATATTGCACCGTGCGCTTGTCAGACTAAGGAAAGATCTGGAAAAGGTTAAACAGTGAAAAGGATAGAAGAAATACTGGCCAAGTGTATTGATGAGGTAAAGTCTGGAAAGGCTAGCATAGCTGATTGCCTTAACCACTATCCTGATATGCGCCGAGAGCTGGAGCCGTTACTGAGAATTGCCATGAGTATAAAAGAACCGGCTGATATCAGACCTTCAGATACTTTCAAGATAAGGGCAAGGGTAAATCTGATGGAGCATATCTATACCAGCCGAACAGCAAAAAGAACCGGCAAGTTGGTTGGTTGGACTGCTATGAGTCATGCGTGGCACGCGGGATGGCAAAAAACAGCAGCAATTGTGATTGTAGTAATACTGGCTATTTCAACTCTTGGTGCTGGCACGGCTTATGCTGCACAGGGTAGTATTCCAGGCGATACATTATATATGGTAAAACTCAGTACTGAGCAGGTTCAGCGAGTACTGACTACGGATGATGTTGAAGAAGTAAATCTTGAGCTCAAGTTTGCCAATACCCGTCTTCAAGAAATTGAATCTGTTGCCGAAAAGCGTCCAGCGCAGATACCTGTTGCTGTGACTGGTTACCAGCGAAATCTTAATATGGCTATTGCCAGAGCAGAAGAGGTGGGAAATAGTGGAATGTCGACCAGTATACTACTGGAAACACTAGCCTTGACTATTTCCAGTCATCTCTCCACCTTGGACGAGCTGGAAGGTACTGTTACCGAGGAAGGCAGGGCTTCAATTAACAGAGCCAGGGAGACAGCTTTTTATCAGCACATGGAACTGCTGCGGATAATGACAAAAGAAGACCCGCTCAGGGCTGCGGAAATAAACATGGATGCTATGCAGGCGAGACTGAACAGGGCTAAAGCCGAGTCGGAGAAAAATAATACCAGAGAGGTAGAAAATGCCCTGCAGAAATTCGAGCAATTACGAAGCTTTGGTGAAGAAATTTCCGGAATCGCCAGGGGGCTTGGTTATGATACAAGGACAGTAGATGAATTGAATGCCAAGGCTACAGCAGGTCACCTGGAGACCATGGGTTATATCTATAGTATTGTTTCCGAAAGAACCAGGGGAGTTGTTGAAGAAGCGATGGGGACTTCTATTGAGGAACATAAGCAAGCAGTTAAAGGGTTACAGCAACAAGGCGCTCTGAATGACATTCCTGAGGAGCCATCTCTTCCTGATGAAATCCCTGATGAAGTCCAGAAGAAGATATTGAAGGATGAGTCCAAAGATTCTGGAAACGGAAAGGGAAAACAATAGGCTTTCCCCATTATTCTGCCCAAATTGCTACTATTTTCATCAGAGTACAAACTAGGGTTGCCCCAAATATTAAGTTCTACTATTATCCATAATTATTCAGCTATATATTATTCTAAAAGAGAAGCAGGTTGTAACAATCTTGTATTACTTTCGTTAATGGTTATGAAACAGGGAGGTAATACAAATGAAAAAGATATTTATTGTTTCGGTTATCTGTGTGTTGGCTCTCACTTTTTGTCTTGGGGGAACTGTCTACGCACAGGAAGGGGATGTGCTTCCTGACCCTGGTATTACTCCTGATAGCACATTCTACTTTGCTGATGAATGGGCTGAACAGTTTTCGCTGATGTTTACATTTAAAGCGGAAAGCAAGGTCCGGAAAGCTTTGCAGTATGCTGAAGAGAGACTGGCTGAAGTAGATGCCATGCTTACCAAGAACAAATTTAAAGAGGCTACTAAAGCAAAAAATCAATACCAGAACTGTCTGGCTATAGCCATAAAAAATATGGAAAAAGCACAAAACAAAGGCGCTGACACTTCGGAAATGATTGCACTGGCTGTATCGAAACATCTTGGATTCGTGAATGACCACATAGATGGTGCTGCTGAAGACGCACAGACGGTATTGTCTCAAACAAGAGAAAGAGCCAGGACTTGTCAACAAACGGCACTGATGTATCTGGCACAGGATGACCCTGAAAAAGCAATGAATACAAATCTCATGCTGATGGAGCAGCAACTAAACAGGATAAATACGCAGGCTGAACAGCAGCAGGCCACAAGGCTACAGGAAGAACTGCAGGAATATGAGCATCTTAGTAATCTTGGTGAGGAGATATTACAGATTGCCGGAAGGTCGGGTGGTGGGGCAAACGTTAACCAACTGGCGAACAATGAAACTGCCAATCAACTGCAGATTTTAGCGCAGTTACAGCAGCATGTGCAGGAACAATCACAACTGATGACTAAAAATACCACACAGAACCGCAT
>CAYPSP010000192.1:0-3029 GCA_964413335.1 uncultured Dehalococcoidales bacterium | reverse complement strand
CCTGACATCCCTTCATAATCCACATCAGTCATATCTGCCCCTATATAAGAGTTATAATATATTCTGGTTTCAATATATATTAATCCAATTGCTGATTGTCCAGTGGACAGACATAAAAGATTTTGTGAACCCGCCTGTATTTTTCCATTAACTTTCTTAATCTCGCTGAGCAATAACTTAGCTTTCCAACATTACTGACAATGATAAATGACTTGTCCTCAAGCCGGTTTTTTTATTTTTCACGCCCATACGGCCAGGACATAATACCTCCCTCCATAACCTTTACATTCTTCCAGCCATTGGCTTTCAGAACAAGGGAAGCTTCGTATCCTCTCAATGATATCTTGCAGAAACATATTATTTCTCTATCTTTATCTTCAGGGAGCTCATTGAGCCTCTTTCGAAGTGCACCGAGTGGAATGACGGTCTCACCAATACCCAGGCGCATCTCTTCGTATTCTTCGGGATCTCTTACGTCAAGCATGAAAGGAGTTTCATTGTTGTCCAGTTTCTTTTTAACCTCTATTGCAGAAATACCGTCCATCCTGCCCTTCATCTTATTCTGCATAATGTGGGCTGTGGCTATAAAATGATCTATCGCGAGTGAGAAAGGGGGTGCATACGGCAGGTCGGCATTGATAAGACCCTCAACGGTAAACCCGCCCTGAATAGCCATCGCCCACTGGGAGATCTGCCTGCTGACATCACCCGGACCGATACATTGGGCTCCGAGAACCCTGCCTGTCGTTCTGTCTGCAACCATTTTAGTTATAAGAAGCTTTGCCTCCATAAAACCAGGTTTGTCGGGGCTTGCGTTTATAACGGTTATAATGTCATCATAACCCTGTTTTCTTGCCACCGTTTCAGATAGTCCCGTTGAACCAGCCGAGAAATCAAACACCTTGCATATCCCTGTCTGAATAGTTCCGGGAAACGTCACATTATTATTGTCCGATGCCGCATTTTCTCCCGCCACACGTCCCTGAAGATTGGCAAGGTCGCCAAACGGTGCGTGCACCTTTCTCCCGGTGATGATGTTGTATGATTCAACACAATCCCCCACAGCATAGATATCGGGGTCGGAGGTCTGCATATATTCATCCACTTCAATCCCGCCGGTTTCACCTGTCTTTAACCCTGCTTCCTTTGCAAGGCGTGTATTTGGAACAACGCCGATAGCTACTACCGCCAGCTCACAGGGCAATTCAGCGCCATTTTTAAGCTTGATACCCGTCAGTTTGCCATTTTCACCCTGAAATTCGACAATACCGTTGTCGGTAATAACATTTGCTCCTTTGCTTTTGACATGATCTTCAACAATTTTTGCAAGTTCCCAGTCAAGGAATATCAAGAGTTGCGGCAACAACTCAACCACGGTAATGTCGATACCCGCCAGTTGGAGGGCTTCACATGTTTCAATCCCTATCAATCCTCCACCGATGATCACCGCTTTCCTGATTTCCTGTTTATCACGTATTTCCCGCAGAAAATCGGCGTCTTTCATGGACTGTAACGTCGTGATACCCTCAAGGTCAGTGCCGGGAATGGGAGGCATTCTGGGGACAGCACCGGTGGCAATTATAAGTTTATCATACTCGAGCGTGCCTTCCTCTCTCGTCAGTAGATTCGTGTATGCTACTATTTTGTCTTCTCTGTCTATCGCGGTTGCTTCGGTGTTTGTTCTCGCCGCGATTCCCTTTGAGTTGAGATAATACACAGGATCTCTTGTCACTGTCGCTGTGCCCAAAAGCATACTCCTGTCATCAAAATAGCCGCCTACATAGTACGGATATCCGCAGGAGGCCATGGACAAATCCGGATCCTTCTGCAGTATTATGATATCCGCATCATAATCCAACCTTCGTGCCTTTGCCGCAGCCTTTGGTCCCGCGGCGGAACCGCCGATTACAATAATTCTTTTATTCCGTGTCATAATCATATCCCTCCACATTTTGTGAGAAAATCATCGACGCTTTTTTAAATGTGTCACTTTTCTCTGTTACATCGGTTAGTCTCTTCTTGAGCCTTGGCGGCTCTGCTTCTACTGGTTTCATGCGTCCTTTATCAGGAAATAAATCTTCAATGTCTTCCTGCTTCAATCTCTGTATCACATCCGGGTAGATATCTAAATCTCTTGCCACATCTCAAACTATTTGTTTCCAACAAGCTTTACAAACTGTTCAAGCACCCTCCAATATTCTTTCCATTTTCACATCAACGCCTTTGCAAACTTTAACGCGCACTATAATGATTTATGAAATCAAGCGTTCCCTTCTCTTTAAAACCCGATCGCGCTCCGAATGATACATTTATTTTTCTATGCGAGCTATTCTCTATCGGGACAAGTTTCGCCGGAATCTCCGCGTCCTTGAGTGCTGACACACATTCCTTGGATTGTATTTCCGCTTCTTTTCTTCCGGTGACGGAGAACACCAGGAACGGGGGGATATCTTTCTTTGCTGCGACATGACTTATCGGCGAAGCGTCCTTCCATAAAGCAGGGTTTGTGCCAAAAGCCCGCTCATACATCTCGCGCACCCACTTCTTCTCTTTTTTATTCCCGAAATCTTCAAATCTTTTAGGAATATTGTATCCCGCTCCGCCAAGCAGAATGACCCCTCTTATATTTTTCAGGTCTTTCCCATATGCCTTTAAATAACGGGCATCGGTTGACACAAGCGCCGCGAGGTGCCCTCCGGCCGAATGCCCGGAGAGGAATATATCGTCTGGGTCTCCTCCATATTTGTCAATATTGTCAATAACGTAAGAAACGGCAGCAGCGACATCCTGAGGATAGGCAGGGTATGAATATTGCGGAGCCATCCGGTAATTGATTGAGACAAACACTATGTTGTGCTGCACAAAAAAATCCCTCTTTGCAATATGAGCCTTCGGCTCCTTATCACCGGTGGCCCATCCTCCCCCATGAATGAATATAACGACGGGTTTTTGTCGCGGAATTTTTTGCTGCGGGGAATCAGTAATTTCCGGTTAGGTTTTTGCATATAAGCGCCAGTCATTCTGTTCTT
>CAYPSP010000191.1:0-3034 GCA_964413335.1 uncultured Dehalococcoidales bacterium | reverse complement strand
CCTGATGAAATATTACCAGGTCAAACAGTTGCAATATCAGTCCAAATTACTAATGTTGGTGATATTGAAGGGAGTTACCTCTTAATCTTGAATATAAATGAGGTGGCAGAACAAAGTCAAGAAATAATATTGGAGGCAAGGGAAACTCGTGAGGTTATTTTCAACATCACCAAGAATGATCCAGGAACCTATAATGTGATGATAGATGATCTCACCGATGGATTTATAGTAAAGGAAACAGCAATACCATCTCAATCTCCTGAGCCTTCATGGTTCTTACGCTACTGGTGGATTGTTCTCATAGCTGCAGTATCTATTACTCTCCTCATTGGAATATGATGGTTGAGGAAATAAGTTACTTACAGGAAATATAAACCGTTTTTCCACAATCTATTTATCCGATGTCCTTCCCGGCTTTTCCCCGACTACAATCTCACTTATTTCGGCGTAGATATCTCTGCTTTCCCTATTACCCTATTACTCAACCACGTTTATCTCTCCCCCATGTTTGCCCTGCTCCCAGTCATCTATCACAATCCTGGCACACCTTAGCAGCTATAGCTTAAGCTCCTCTCTTGTAATGATCAACAGCCCCTAAATACAGCAAAATGTGGTTATTGCTTTCTACTATCCAATATACCAAAATGAATCAGCTATGTAATAAAAACACCAAAATATATTCATACTTATATCATGATAGATAAAGTCCCTATTTTTTCTAACATACCGATGCTACTGGATTATTGGTTCATGAGTCACCTCCCGTTATATGGCTGTAATATCTTTCTGAAAATCCAAGTTATGTTTATGAAAAGATTGCTATAATGCCAAAAGCTGTTTATTTAAATTAAGTACATTAAGTCATAATAACTTATACCAGGTTATACTGAAATGGCAATGAAGAGACGCAAGATATTTTCGGTGATACTGTCAATACTGAAGCAGATGGCTCTGGTGGCGGCTGTGCTCTGGGTACTACCGGAGATTGGAATAAGTATCCCTGTATGGGGGCTTATCCTGATAATGATTGCCCTGGGAGCGTACTCCATCATGGGTTACAAAATGGGAAAGAAAGCGATAGAGAAAAGCCCTTTAGAATGGCCTGCCGGCGGCAGCAACGGAAGAGCAACAACTCCACTTACACCTACGGGTTATGTCCTGATTGGCAGTGAACGATGGAAGGCCTCTTCCATAGAAACTAACATAGATAAAGGAACAGAGGTTACAGTCGTCAGGGTTGAAGGAACGCAGCTTTTTGTAACTGCCAGAAATTATTTAACCGAAGAGGAGAACGGTTGATTAAAAACGCCATAATCTTAGTCGCAGATAACGATTATTCTTAAGGCCAGTTAAACAGGGATAGAACAAGCAGTCGCAAGCATAGCGCTGAGAAGTTAGCAGAATAGACAAAATTGCTAAAAAAAGGTATCCTTACAAAGCTATGGAGATTAAATGGTCAGGGCATTCCTGTTTTAGTATCAAAGATAAAGGCAAAACAATAGTCACCGACCCTTATGGTCCTGAGTTGGGTTATCCTCCACTCAAACTATCCGCAGATATAGTAACCGTTAGCCATTTCCACCCGGGACATAGCTTCGTCGAAGGGGTTGGTAACAATCCGAGGCAAATAACAACCCCCGGGGAGTATGAAATCGGCGGAGTCTTCATTACCGGCATCGCTACGTTTCATGACAATGAAAATGGTGAAGTCAGGGGTAAAAACACCATTCAGCTCATTGAACTAGGAGGCATGACATTATGTCACCTGGGCGACCTGGGACACAAATTAACAGCTCAACTGCTTGAGGAGATAGGCTCTGTCGATGTGCTCTTTCTGCCAGTGGGAGAAGTATCTACTTTTTCCGTCAATCTAGCGGTTGAAACCGTAAGAGCCCTGGAACCTCGCATAGTTATCCCAATGCACTACAAAACAGAAGCGCTAAACAGAGAACTTGTAACCGTGGATATTTTCCTTAAGAAAATGGGCACGAAGGAGATAGAGGCAAGGTCCAGTATAACATTGAGCCGCTCTTCTCTACCTGCAAATACGGAGGTCGTAGTTCTCAATTACGCCTGAATTCTTTGACATGTCCCGCCAGGCACTCTACAATGACTCTTGCCATGAATCTAGCCAGGCAACTATACAAACTTCAGCAGTTCGATAGCGAGCTTCAACGGCAACGGCAATACATAGATGAAATTGACCGTCAATTGAGCAGAAACAAGGCGTTAACCAAAGCAGAAGCAAATCTTAACTTGATAAAACAACGGCTTACAGACATGAAGAAAAATCAGAAAAATGCTGAATGGAAGCTGGATGATATGAACGAGAGAAGCAGAGATATCAACAGTAAGTTATATACAGGGGTCGTCCATAATCCCAAGGAATTGTTGAGTTTAAAGCACGAAACTGAAAGCCTTAAACGGAGAATCGACAAGCAGGAAGAAGAACTACTGGATATAATGGGACAGGTGGAGGAGACAGAAACGCAGGAGGGCAGCTACAATCAGGAGTTCAGTGAATTAACACAGGAATGGCAGCAAAAGCAGGGCAGCCTTACGCAAAAGAGAGCAGAGAGTGAAAGAGAGGTTGCCAGCCTGAATGAGAGCCGAGAAGAAGCTTTACAACAGATAGAGCCAAGCTCTCTCAAACTCTACCAACAAGTCAGAACCATTAGAGAACAGGCAGTAGTCAAAGTACAGCAAGGGCAGTGCCAGGGATGTCATATGACCCTGCCTATAGGACAAGCACAAAAAGCTAAGGCTGGAGAAATAGTCCAGTGTAGTAACTGCAGCAGAATACTGTACGTTGAATAAGCTTTTTTTGACCTTTCATCCCGCTGTCTATAAACTATTATTGAGCAAGTAGATTGGGTGGCCGCTTGGCACTAGTTGTGCTGAGAGGAAAGTCCGAGCTCCACCGAGCAAGGTGCTGGGTAACACCCAGGAGGGGAAACCCTACGGAAAGTGCAACAGAAACATACCGCTCTGCATTGCAGAGTAAGGGTGAAATGGCGAGGTAAGAGCTCACCAG
>CAYPSP010000190.1:0-3042 GCA_964413335.1 uncultured Dehalococcoidales bacterium | reverse complement strand
ATCAGGTTCTTTCTGATTCTGAGAAGAGGGATACTTACAACCGTTATGGAAGAATAGATGTGGGAGGAATGGAAGGGTTCTCTGGCTTTGGAGGGCTCGGAGAAATTTTTGAGTCCTTTTTTGGTGGTTTTAGCGGAACTACGTTTGGTGGAGCCACAAGTCGTGCTCCACAGCGAGGCGATAATCTGCAAGCTTCCCTAACCATTTCTTTTGAAGAAGCAGCATTTGGTTGCAAGAAAGAAATTGAAATACAGCGTATTGAATACTGTCCCTCGTGTCATGGGATTGGTAGTCAGGCAGGGAAGAAACCACAAAAATGTCCTGACTGCCGGGGTACTGGGCAGATAAGAAAAGTGCAACAGAGCATTTTTGGTCGGTTCAGTCATGTTTCTGCTTGCCCAAGATGTAATGGCAGTGGTAGTGTAATAACTGATCCTTGTCCTCAATGTCATGGTCAGGGAAGGATAAGAGTGAAGCGTAAGCTCGAAATAGATATCCCTGCAGGAGTGGATGACGGTTCCCAGATGAAGGTTGAAGGAGAAGGAGAAGTTGGCTTATTTGGAGGTGGTGCTGGGTCTCTTTATGTAAATTTTTATGTAAAACCACATAAACTGTTTAAGAGAGATGGAGCAGATATACTTTGTGAAACAGCTATTAATTTTGCTCAAGCTGCCCTGGGCGATGAAATAGCTATACCTTCTTTGGATGGCGATCAAACATTGAAAATACCAGCAGGTACCCAAAGTGGGAAGATATTCCGTATTAAGGGGAAGGGGGTATCTCAGGTTAATGGTAGGGGGAAAGGGGATCAGTATGTTAAAGTATTGGTAGTTACTCCTGGGCACCTAGATAAAGAACAACTACTGCTATTTAAACAGTTGGCTGAGAAATTGCCTCAAGGGCAATTGCCTTAGGTTTTTTTGTGAAGATTGCTAACGATTTATTGTCAGCTTACCGAAATTTGCCAGTGCTTCTTTAGCTGGCAAGTTTTCAAAGAGGACCTTGTAAATACAATTGATGATAGGTGTTTTTAGATTCAACTTCGGAATTAACTTGTGAATTGCCATAGTAGTGTGGACTCCCTCAGCGACCTGTGACATAGAATTGGTTATTTCCTCGAGGGAATGGCCTCTTGCTAGTTCGAATCCAACATGGTGATTTCGACTTAGATTGCTAACGCAGGTAGCTACAAAATCACCTAATCCCGCTAGTCCATAGAAGGTTTCAACTTTAGCACCCAATGCTGTTCCCAGGGAGATGACCTCATCCCAGCTCCAGGTTACAAATGCCGCTTTGGCATTATCTCCCAATTCTAAGCCGTCTATCATACCTGCCCCAAGTGCGACAATATTTTTTAAAGCTCCCCCTAACTCCACGCCTATGATATCGCTGGTTGGGAATAGAAGAAATCTGGGAGAATTTATCAGGTCTCTTACTCTCTCAGCAATGGCTATGTCCTCTGATGCGATCATGGCCGCAGCAGGCAAACCTTGGGCAATTTCTTTAGCTAAATTGGGCCCAGAGAGCGCACAGATATGGTTCTTAATTGCTGGAGCAAATTCATCAACTATTACTTGAGACATTCTCTTCCCACTGTCTATTTCTAATCCTTTAGCGGCGCTTATTAGCAGCATAGATGGGTCCAGATACTTGCTCGCAAGAAAGACATTTCGCCTTAAACTTTGTGAAGGAACTACCAATAGTACCAAAGTGGCCTCGTAGAGGGCCTCTTTAATGTCACTGGTGGCATAATAGCTTATGGCCTTTTCATTTACCTTTCTTGCTTCAGGAGGATTGCGTGCCCATAGATTTACTGTAAGTTTATTTTTAGCCAGCAACGAAGCCAGAGTGTTTCCCCAAGAAGTATTGCCAATGATGGTTGCTTTAAACATAGTTTATGGTGATATTCTACCATAAACGGCGTTCTGTGCCTTGTCGCAGACGACTGATATTGTCTCGGTGTTGATAAATAATTAGAAGAACAATTAAAGAACTATAAAGAAAATAGACTAGAGGGCTGCCATAAATAATTGTAAGTGGCAGCGTAACACACCAGCTTATGATAGCCCCGGAGATAGAACCAGTAGACATATGCCTTGTGCGTAGTGCTATAACGGCCAAAACAGTAAGCCCACAGGTGGCAGCAAGAGGCACCATCCAAAACATAGAACCGAAGTAGGTAGCTACTCCGCGGCCTCCTCTGAACTGTGCAAATAAAGGCCAGTTATGTCCGACTATTGCCGATATCCCAGCCATAGTTTGGGCGACCTGCCAGTTAATAAAAAAACTACCAATAACTATACTCGTATCGCCTATAATTACCTTGGCTAGAGCGACGGCCACGCCAGCCTTAAGACCATCAATAAGAAGAGTCAAAATGCCCAATTTGGCTCCTGTAGTTCGCATTACATTGGTGCCACCGGTTTTTCCGCTTCCATGCTGCCTTATGTCTATTCCTTTCCTAAGCTTGCCTATTATTAACCCACAGGGAATAGAGCCGAGGAGGTATGCGACAATTACTATAATGGTCAATTTAAGAGCTATCATGTTTTAACTGCCTTTAGTTTTCGTTTTTTCTTATTATTAAACCTGATGAAGATGAGATTTAATGGTGAACCGGTGAAAGAAAAAGCATTTCGAAGCTGCTTTTTCAGGTATCTCTGGTAAGAAGTGTATGATAGTTCCGGATTGTTTACTTCTAATACGAAGGTAGGAGGATTGGTCTTGTCTTGGTGTGCCTTAAAGATATACAGCTGTTTTGTACCTACACGCTGAGGAGGATGACTTTCGAAAGCTTGCTTGATTACCATATCAACATCTGAGTCCGATTGAAGTTTTTGTCTTCCTTCCCATACTTTATATGCTGTTGCCAAAATTTTGCTTGTTTTAATCTTCAGCTTTGCAGAGATATAGAGGATAGGCACATAGGACATAAAGCTGATGCGTTTATCCATATATAACTTGAATTGCTGCCGTTGATCTTGAGGAATTAAATCCCATTTGTTTACTATTAGCACCATGCTTTTACCCGCTTCTGTTATG
>CAYPSP010000189.1:0-3050 GCA_964413335.1 uncultured Dehalococcoidales bacterium | reverse complement strand
TACAACACAGGACGTTACTACTTCTTCAGCAATATCATCTTTAAACTGCAGAGCTATCAGGAGACCACGACCTCGTATATCAGTGATAAAATCAAACTGCTTTCTTAACCCTTTTAATTTATCTACAAAATATTTTCCTGTACGTGTAACCTTTCCTAATATATCGTTCTCAAATATATATTTTAATGTTGAATGGGCAGCAGCACAAACAAGTGGATTGCCAGCAAATGTAGATCCGTGATCTCCTGGCGTGAAGACTGCTACCTCTTCTTTTGAAAGGAACGCACCAATAGGGACACCACTACCCAATCCTTTTGCCAACGTTATTATATCTGGCTCAATTCCGTATTGTTCGTAAGCAAAAAGTGTACCTGTGCGACCAATACCAGTCTGCACTTCATCCAGCATTAAAAGAGGTCCATTTTCCTTACATATTTTTTGCACCTCTTTAAGATAGTTATCATCAGGTATGTTTACACCACCTTCACCTTGTATAACTTCAAGAAAAATACCGCATGTATTTTTGTTTATTGCTTTTTTGATTGCCGAAATATTGTTATATTCAACATTGATAAAACCTTCTGGTAGTGGAGTATATGGATTTTGAAATTTGTATTGCCCCGTTGCAGCAACCATTGCTAGTGTTCGTCCATGGAATGAGTTATTAGCAGTGATTATTTCATAAGCCCCGTCGAGCTTTAATTTTCCATATCTACGAGCCAGTTTAATAGCACCCTCATTGGCTTCTGTTCCGCTATTAGCTATAAAAATACGGTCGCAACAGCTGTTATCAATCAATATTTGTGATATTTGTAGTTGAGGTATTGTATAAAACTGATTAGATGTTTGAATTAAAGTTCTAGCTTGTTCTTCAATTGCTTTTACAACAACCGGAGGGCAATGACCGAGACAATTTACTGCCCATCCTGCAACAAAATCAAGATATTTATTTTCTTCATCATCCCACACCCATGCTCCCTCTCCCCTAACCAATGTTATAGGGGTTCTCTTAAAAGTTTTCATGAATAGTTTATGTTCCAACTCTTGCCACTTATTGTTTTTCAATTCTTGTTCCTCCTGTTTGATTATCTAATCCATGAATTAATGCATGAGATTTATTACCGTTAATAATACTAAATACAGGCACTGTTATTGACGCCTTTAAACAAGCTTCAATTTTGGGGATCATGCCACCTGTGGCCGTACCAGAGCTAATTAAATCACGTGCTTCAATAAAACTTAGTTTGTGAAGCAATTCTCCTGAATTACTATGAATTCCATCAACATCAGTAAGAAATATAAGTTTTTTAGCATTTAATGCTGCAGCAATTTCTCCTGCAACAGTATCACCATTAACATTTAATAAGGTCCCTTTACCATTAATTGAACCAAAACTAATTGGTGCTACCACAGGCATATAACTAGCATTCAGTAATAAGTCTAATATTCCAGTATTTACTTTTATAATCTTGCCTACATAACCTAAATCTTCGTTTTTTACTTTTGCAAACAGCAAATTCCCATCACTTCCACTCAACCCTACTGCCCTTCCTCCAGAATCCTGAATGTCAGATACAAGTTCTTTGTTTACTAATCCAGCGTATACAGCAGTAACCACTTCCAAACTGTCTTTATCAGTGACCCTTAAACCATTAACAAAACTGGATTTAAAATCTAGCTTTGTAAGCCACTCAGAAGCAATTCTTGCTCCACCATGTACAACTACTAAAGGTATACCTTGGTTTTGTATAGATACCAAATCTTTTATAGTAGTATCATGATTCCCTAGAGTGCTACCACCAATCTTAACTACAACTATGTCATTTTTCATTATGTTGAATAAGCGCTGTTTATCCTGACGTATTCCTCAGATAGGTCTGACCCCCATGCAGTAGCTTCCTTTGTGCCTATATTCAGGCATACCACTATTCGTAAATCTTCATCATTTGCCATTATTACCCTTAAATATTCTTTATCAAAAGCTATTGGATGGCCTTGCATAAACACACATATGTCATCAATATAAATATCGATCCTTGATTCTTCTAGCTCTATTTCAGTCATACCCATAGCAACCAATATGCGGCCCCAATTTGGGTCATTGCCATATGCTGCTGTTTTTACAAGCGATGAGCTACATATTGCACGTGCTGCATTCCGAGCATCAGATAAACTAATTGCTCCTTTTACGGTTACCTCAATAAATTTTGTTACCCCTTCAGCATCATGAACCATTAATTTCGCTAATCGAATACAAACTTCATTAAGAGCCTTCTGAAACTCTTCACCAGAAGGAGAATCGATGCATTTCCTATTTGCAGAACCACTAGCTAAAAGGAAAACACTATCATTGGTGCTAGTATCACCATCTACATCAATCAAATTAAAGGAATTATCAATAGCATTACTAAGTGCAATCTGTAAAAAGTCTTTGTCGACCAAAGCATCTGTGCTGATAAAGCAAAGCATAGTAGCCATATTAGGATGTATCATACCGGAACCCTTTGTTACTCCACCTATTCTATATTTAAAATCCCCTTCATCAACCTCAACAGCCACCTCTTTAGGATTACTATCTGTAGTCATAATGGCCATAGCTAATTGATGACCCCCATTTTTTTCAATAGAGATATCTCTAATACCTGAATGGATTTTATTCATGGGTAAAGGAGACCCAATTAAGCCAGTACTAGCTACAAGTACATCTTCAACGTTAATGGATAATTTTTCGGCAGTCAGATTTGCCATTTTAATCGCATCTGTTAAACCTTGTTCAGCAAGGCAGGCATTTGCACAACCAGAATTAACTACAATAGCTTGTGCCATATTATTGGATAAATGTTTTCTTGAAAGAATAACAGGTGCTGCTTTTATCTGATTGGTTGTAAATACAGATGCAACATTGCATAAGGTATCACAACAAAGAATAGCCAAATCTAAATTACTATTGGTCTTTATCCCTGCGTGAACTGCTCCAGCTAAAAAACCAGGAACTGAAGTAATATTTCCGGATTTAAGTATATTATACATATGTATCCTTATGTTATGTC
>CAYPSP010000188.1:0-3051 GCA_964413335.1 uncultured Dehalococcoidales bacterium | reverse complement strand
GATTCTATTGATACTGGATTTACAGCAGATATTAGAATAAATGGACAGAAAGATTATCTCACTTTCCACAGTGGCGATAATCTCACCATTGAAGTGAAAACTAGTGCTCCATGCTATTTTTATGTAGTAGGTTATGTTTTCAACGATCTTGATGAAAAGTTCTCCTACCTATTTCCTTTGACGCTTGATGCGATGGGGAAGGATATGTTCGCCTATAGAGTATCACCAGAAGATGTGAATAAATGGATTATTATCAATCCTATCTATGCTGGAAGAGTCTTGCCAATAGAGGTTATAGAGCCTTTTGGTGTGGAGATGCTTCAGGTGTACGCATCAACAGAAAAAGAATACCAGAAGTTTTTGGACACAGTTCCAGGCTTTAGAGAGACCAAGGATTATTATATGGTGTCGGAAAATCCTGAAGAAGGATTAATGATGACAAGAGCATTAAATATCAAGAAAGTGGCCCAAGAAGCTACAAATAAAATACAAATAAGTGAGTCTTCGGTCTCCTTTAAATCAGGTAGGTGAGTTGTATGAAGGGAAGGGGAATGAAACGAATAGTTGTTATGTTAGTAGGCCTTGTTCTTGCATGTGGCAGTCTTTTTGCTGTGGATGGAGGGCGTTTTGCGCTTGTAGTTGGTAACGGTTCATATCAGAATATGACGAAGTTATCCAATCCAGTCAACGACGTAACAGATTTTGCTTCAGAACTTTCAGAGTATGGGTTTTTAGTGGAACTGGTGAAAGATGCCACCCTTGGTGAGATGTCCAAGGCCGTGCAACAGTTTGTTGAGAATGTCAGACAGTCTGAAGCTGAAGTTGCTATCTTCTACTATGCTGGACATGGGGTCCAGTACAACGGTTCCAACTACCTGCTTCCCATCGATGCTGACATTCAAGAGTCTTATGAGCTATTGGACAAGACCATAGGCATGGACAGTATTAGTAGGGGTTTAGAGCAGGCTGGAGCCGACTTCAATCTTATTGTGCTGGATGCGTGTCGCGACAACCCGTTCTCCTCTACGCGAGGAGGAGAACGTGGACTTTCCGTGATGGGTGCTGGAGGGCTTGGCAGCATGGTAGTATTCTCAACCTCCCCTGGCGATGTTGCACAGGATGGTACAGGGCGAAATAGTCCGTTTACCAGTGCATTTTTGGAAGCTATGCGGATGCCTGGGGTTGAGATTCGGGATATTATGACCATGGTACAACGAAAGGTGCAAGAACAGACAGATGGTAGGCAGGTGCCTTGGGTAAACCAATCCTATACTGGGGAGTTTTATTTCCAAACAATTGAACAACAGTTGGCACGTAGCCAGGGGGAGCTGGAAGGCTTGCAGGGAGAGCTTGAGGCATTGGAGCTTGAGATTGTGCAACGTGAGAAGTCAATTAAGTTGGCTGGAAGTGATCAAGAACGTAAAAAACTGGAGGCTGAGCAAGCAACAGCCAAGGCTTTGGAGGCTGCCAAGCAGATAGAATCTCAGAGGGCCGCAGAAATGGAGAGACAGGCCCAAGATATCCTTGATTCTCAAGTTGCGCAGGATGCACTTCGTAAAGAGATGGATGCTCGTTTGGAAAGCCAAGCCGTAGCATTGAGACAGCAAGCTGAGCAAAGAAAAACTGAACTTGAAGTTTTAAGAAAACAGCAGTCTGGATCGGATAACTCATTGAAGGCTCGTCTCGAGACTATAGCCAAATATAATCAGGCTATCAATGACATCCAGAACCGGTATGTTCAGCTAGTCCAATCAACTATTAAGGATCTGGATTTGCTTTATGTCTCGAAGATAGCTGCCTTCAGGGTGGAGAATCCGAGAGACCCTTGGGAGACGCCGACGGAATATGCGCAACGGTTAAAGCAGGAACTTGATATAATAGCAACTGAGCATGAGGTTGAGAAGGTGTGTCAAGAAAAAGATCTGGGGATTCGGTTGAAGGAAGAGCTCTACCCGTTACGTGCCCTACAAGCACAGGCAAGGGCTGAAACCGAAGAAATGTGTTTTGAAGTGGCAGATGACAACGTTTCGGTAGTTGTGGGGGCGTTCGATGCGGAGGCAAAGCGATTCCCGATTAGCGTTTCAGTGCAAGATGAGTTAGTTTCTTTCTCTAAATTTTTGTATTATTCCATAGAAAGTAGAGATAGGGATATACTCAAAAGTGAGTATTACCGAGTTTACAGTGCAGCACAATCGGACGCATTGGTCGGGAATGTTGCATACCGAGTATTAGAGACAGAAGAGGGTCTATGGACGGTTTTTCCTGAATATATAGAGGTGGAAAACCTATTAGAAGATGATGCTGTGTTGGCATCAGCGTGGGAAGGGGGTGATTTTATAGTTACTTCCCCGATTATGACTATTCAGGTAGATGAACTCGTGAAGAAGGTATTTCCAGGACCATATAAGCAAAACCTTCTTGTTGTAGGTATGCCAAAAGATGCCATGGTATTTATTAACGATGCATGGCAATCTGTTCCTACAGGCAAGGTGTTTATGGGGTCTGTCCAAAATACAGGAGTGTTTAATTTACGTATTGAGAGCCCCTGGATACAGAATCCTTTGATGGTAAAAAATTCAATTGACGTAGGATCTGAAAAAGTTGCTTTCTGTGATGTGTCCGACTTGGTGGTAGAGATAGGACAGCTATTGATTCCCAGGCTTGATTTGCAGGTGGAGCTTTCAATTAGTGGGGATAAGGGAAGTAAGATATCATTAGATATGGATAGAAACGGATATTTTTCCAAATTGGCGCCTGGTGAGTATATGGTTACAGGGAGATTACCTGAAGACCATTATGATGAGAATTTGGGATCGGTGATAGTGAGAACAGGCGAATTAACGGTTTTTGATCCGGGTCCGGTTGGACTTTCTCTTTTGTTTCAACATGAGGAGGCAGTCAAAAAACTTAATGCATTACAAAAATCATTGGACAAATCTTCGTTGGTAAATTCGAAAATAAAGTGGCCAACCATTGGGACAGTTGCCGTTGGGGTAGCTGGGGCGGTGGTTAGTAGCCTGTTGTATTCTAATGCAGCTAAAAATTATGATA
>CAYPSP010000187.1:0-3067 GCA_964413335.1 uncultured Dehalococcoidales bacterium | reverse complement strand
GTCTTCGTCAACCTTCTGGTGGACCTACCATGAATGTTAAAGGGACGGCTGCTGGTGGAGGTAATTCTCTACTCATTCCAATGACGGAATTTTCAATGGGTCTTACTGGTGATATAAATGATATTGCTAATGCTCATAATTTAGCTATGGTGGCGCTAACTGCCAGGATGCAACATGAACGTAACTATGATGATGATACATTGGAAAAACGTAGCAAGATGCGTCGTTTGGATGTTGATCCAAACAGGGTAGAGATGGCATGGGTCATAGATTTTTGTGCTCAAAGCTTGAGAAATATTGTTATAGGTTTAGGCGGCAAAATGAATGGATTTACAATGGAATCTAAATTTGCTATCACTGTAAGTTCCGAACTTATGGCAATTTTATCAATTGCTCGTGACTTGAAGGATATGCGTGAACGGATGGACAATATTACGGTAGCCTTTGATAAACAAGGCAATGCTGTAACAACAGGAGACCTGGAGGTAGGAGGGGCGATGACTGCATGGATGCGAAACACTATCAATCCTACTTTATGTTCTACGGCTGAATATCAACCGTGTATGGTTCATGCTGGACCATTTGCGAATATTGCTGTGGGACAATCGTCTATTATTGCTGATCGAATAGGATTAAAGATGTTTGATTACCATGTTACAGAGAGTGGTTTTGCTGCTGATATAGGCTTTGAAAAATTCTGGAACGTGAAAAGTAGATTGAGCGGATTAAAGCCAAACGTGTCAGTATTAACTACATCAATCAGAGCATTAAAAATGCATGGTGGAGGCCCTAAAGTAGTTCCTGGTCGGCCTCTAGCTGATGAATATACAAGGGAAGACTTGGGATTGTTAGAAAAAGGTCTTCCAAACATGCTACATCATCTCAATACCATTAGAACATCAGGTATTAATCCTGTTGTGTGTATTAATTGTTTCACCTCTGACACAAAAGAAGAGATTGCTATGGTCAAAAGGGCAGCTGAGGGTGCTGGAGCAAGATGTGCGGTGTCAACTCATTGGGCCAATGGTGGTGATGGAGCACTGGAGTTGGCGGATGCGGTGATAGATGCCAGCAACGATGATAATAATTTTGACTATCTTTACCCTAATGAAATGAAACTACGAGACAGAGTAGATAAAATTGCCAAGGTGGTTTATGGAGCTGATGGAGTCTCTTGGTCACCGGAAGCTGAGGCCAAGGCTAAAATATATGAGGCTGATTCCAAGTATGATGAATACGCTACTATGATGGTGAAGACTCATCTGAGCCTAACGCATGATCCAACGCTAAAAGGAGTTCCGAGTGGGTGGACACTTCCTATACGTGATATATTGATTTACTCTGGAGCTAAATTCCTTTGCCCATGCGCTGGCAGTATTAGCCTTATGCCTGGTACAGGATCTAATCCTGGATTCCGGAAGATAGATGTTGATACCATGACAGGGAAGGTCCAGGGGCTTTTTTAAGAATAATATCTTATTTTCAAGTTAGTTAATGCTGGATGTTTTAGTAATAGCATGGTGATACTGTTTAGTGGTGTTGTAATATAACAGAACTATGAAAAGATTAAAGACAAGCTGGAGAAATTGTTTGATTCAGAGTTCTCTCGCGGTTTTGATTGTATTTTTGGTGCTATTACTAATAAATATAGAAAATGTTGTGGTAGTGGTTGCAGTAGGAGCTAGTGCTTTTATTGTTTTTGCTATGCCTGATAGTAGTACTGCGAGTGCAAAAAATATTATTGGAGGGCATCTCCTTTCATTTTTTGTGGGGTCAATATGCGCGCTTATTCCGCAGACTTGTTTCTGGTGCTCTCTTGCTGCACAATCAATTGCTGTGGGATTAGCAATCTTTGTTATGGTGATTGTAGGCGTAGGGCATCCACCAGCTGCTGCCACTGCATTGGGTATTTCAATAAATGGATTTTCAATGGATGGAGGTATTGCGCTAATAACCAGCGTTGTCTGTTTGGCAATTGCACACCATTATTTGAAACCATTTTTAAGAAATATTGTGTGAAGATTTCAATATGAAAATATTGGGCATTGAAAGCTCTTGTGATGATACGGCAGCTGCAGTAGTTGAAGATGGGAGATTTATCCTTTCAAATATTGTCGCTTCACAAATAGATATACATGGACGATATGGGGGAGTGGTACCTGAAGTAGCCTCGCGACAACATATACTTGCTATCATACCCGTGATAGATAGGACAATGAAAGAGGCGGGTTTAAAATGGCATGATATTGATGCCATTACTGTGACTTATGGCCCTGGATTGGCAGGATCACTGTTGGTTGGGGTTAACGTAGCTAAAGCAATAGCATTAGCCAAACAATTACCATTAATTGGTATTAGCCATATGGAGGCTCATATATATGCTAACTGGTTAATATCTGACCCTTTGCGGAAAGAGAAAGAACAGGAGTTTTTCCCATATCTTTGTCTTATCGTTTCTGGGGGGCACAGTGATCTAGTTTTAATGAAAGAACATGGGCAATTTAAAAAACTGGGCAGAACTCGAGATGATGCTGCTGGTGAGGCTTTCGATAAAGCGGCTAGAATTTTGGGATTGGGATACCCAGGAGGTCCTGCTGTCGAAAAAGCAGCCAGGGCTGGAACACCATCTTATTCGTTACCTCGTGCGTGGCTCAAAGGAAGCTATGATTTTAGTTTTAGTGGCCTGAAGACAGCATTATGGCATCTTGTTGATCGGGAGCAGATAACACCTGATGATTCCAGAGTGGCTAATATTGCAGCCAGTTTTCAAGCTGCTATTGTAGATGTTCTGGTTACTAAAACATCAAATACAGCTAGGGAACTGGAAGTGAGACGGGTATTGCTCAGCGGAGGTGTATCAGCAAATACTGCCTTAAGGAATAGTATTATCAAATCATCGCCAGTAGATGTCCTTGTTCCACCTATTAATTTGTGTACGGATAATGCTGCGACGGTAGCTGCATGTGGTTACTATCACTTGTTACGTGGGGAAACCAGTAATTATAATTTGGATATATTACCCAGCTTAGACTTTAAGGTAAGACAAGGCGATTCACTAGTGCAGCGT
>CAYPSP010000186.1:0-3089 GCA_964413335.1 uncultured Dehalococcoidales bacterium | reverse complement strand
GGGTATTCCTTCCTGTTTGCTTGACCATATTTCTGTTTGTACTGGCTAATTCCTGGATTAGCCTCATCCCTGGTTTTGAATCCATAAAAATGAATGGTATGCCTTTGTTCCGCAATGCCAATACAGATATTAATGTACCTCTGATGCTGGCACTAACTTCAGTTATTGCTATCGAGTACTGGAGCTTTAAGGCAAAGGGCTTTAAGTACCTTGCCAAGTTCTTCAATTTTATGCCACTGGTGCGGGGTCTCCATCAATTATTTGTTGGAAAGTTTAAAGCAGGAGCAGGCGGTATTTTTAATGGCATTATAGCTGTATTTGTTGGGCTTCTGGAAATTATAAGCGAACTGGTTCGTATAGTCAGTTTTACCTTCCGTCTCTTTGGCAATATGACCGCAGGAGTAATACTGATCTCGGCAATAATATTTATCGTTCCCTGGGTAATTCCTGCCATGTTTTATGGCCTTGAAACGTTAGTTGGCTTTATCCAGGCGTTGATATTTGCCGGGTTAACCCTAGGATTTGCCTGTGCAGCCGTCATGGATACTATTGAATAAAAATATATGGTGCGATAGCAGAAAAGGAGATGAATATGGATATTTCAGCAGAAGCAGCTAGATTTATCGCCATAGGGCTCGCCGCTGGCATAGGGACGCTTGGCCCTGCAATCGGTATTGGCTTGATTGGGAAAGGAGCAATGGACGCATTAGGACGTAACCCTGAGGCAAGGTCGTCAATAATGACAAATTTAATCTTGAGTATTGCCTTTGCTGAAGCTATAGCTATTTATGTCCTTGTTGTTTGTATTCTGCTTATTTTTGTAGCAGTATAACTGCTGGAAGGAATAACATATCGTGGAACATTTAGGACTAGATTTAGCCACCTTTATCGGTCAGCTTATCAGCTTTATTATCCTGCTAGGATTGCTCACTTTTTTTGGCTACAAACCAGTCAGAAAAATGCTTGATGAGCGCTCTCAACGTATAAAGGAGAGTATTGAGAAAGCTGAAGCTATAAAGAAAGAATATGAACAGTCCCAGTTGGCCGTCCAAGAACAACTCGAAAAGGCGCATAAAGAAAGTCAGCACATTATTGCTAAGGCAGTACAACTCGGGGATAATATAAAAGAGGAAGCAAGAAAAGCTGCAAAAGAAGAAGCTAAAGCTATCTATGCCCAGGCTCATCTTCAAATGGAAGAGGAGCGAGATAAAGCCATTGGAGAGCTTCGACAGGAATTCGTTGATACAGTTATTCTGGCCACTGAGAAAGTTATCAGTGAGACCTTGGATAAAGAGAAGCACCATAATCTCATCGAGAAGATACTGGAAAAAAGTACTGTTTTCAGGAAAAATTAAAAATGTCTCGAATGCAAGCTGAAATATATGCCCAGGCTATGTTGAAGCTGGCTCTGGAAAAGGGAGGATTGTCAGAAGCCAGTGATATCTCATATTCCTATAACAGTTTACTGGAAGAATACAATGGCATTGAACATGCTGAAATAGTCACTGCCTTACCATTGAGTGAAAAGGATAAACAGAAGATTTCTCTTCAGCTTAGCAAAGTACGAGGATGCCAGGTCATCGTTGATACTCAGGTTGACCCCACAATAATTGGAGGAATAAAAATTAGTCTTGGGAATACACTGGTTGATGGAACTATACGCCATAAGCTGGAATCATTGAGGAGAAGCCTGCTGGATAACATACAATAATTATTTCCGGGGAGTTTAAGTGACGACAAAAGATTATATTTCCGTAATCAAGGAACAAATTGAACAGCTTAGCACGTCGGTTGCTGTATCCAACAGGGGTACGGTGCTGGAAGTAGGCGATGGTATTGCTCGAATTCAAGGACTGAATACCGTGGGATATAACGAACTGTTGCGATTTTCTAATGGTATTAGCGGTCTGGCTTTAAATTTGGAGGAGGACAACGTCGGCGCCGTTATTCTTGGTGACTACACTCGTATCAAGGAAGGAGATGAGGTACAGGCAACAGGGAGGGTGATTGAGGTGCCTGTTGGCAAAGCCCTTATTGGAAGAGTTGTTGACCCTCTGGGAAACCCTCGTGATGGAAAAGGGCCAATCAGGACAGATAAGACTCGACCGATGGAGAGAGTAGCCCCCAATGTAGCCCAAAGAGCACCTGTTGATACCCCACTGGTCACCGGAATTAAAACCATTGATAGTATGATACCTATTGGATATGGGCAGCGTGAACTTATCATCGGGGATCGTTTTACCGGGAAATCAGCTATAGCTATTGATACTATTATCGCCCAGAAAGATAGTAAGCTGACCTGTATTTATGTAGCTATTGGACAAAGAACATCCAAGCTAGCTCAGGTAGTAGCAACTTTAGAGAAATATGGGGCTTTATCACATACCATTGTAGTAGCTGCCGATGCCTCTGATCCAGCAACATTACAGTATTTAGCTCCTTACGCAGGCTGTGCTATGGCTGAGGAGTTCATGGAACAAGGCGGAAACGCCCTGATTGTCTATGATGACCTCTTTCGGCATGCCTGGTCCTATCGGCAATTATCACTGTTATTGCGCCGTCCCCCGGGGAGAGAGGCTTACCCCGGAGACATTTTCTACTTACATAGTCGACTCTTGGAAAGAGCAGCAAAGCTTTCTGATGAATATGGCGGTGGCTCGCTAACAGCCTTGCCGATTATTGAAACGCAAATGGAGGATATGTCAGCTTATATACCTACGAATATTATCTCAATCACCGACGGACAGATTTACCTGGAACCTGGCTTATTTAATGCTGGCATTCGTCCAGCAGTGAATGCAGGATTATCGGTATCCCGAGTCGGCGGCTCAGCACAGGCAAATGCTATGAGACGTGTTGCCGGCAGGCTGAGGCTAGAATTATCACAGTTTCGCGAGCTTGAAGCTTTTGCCAAATTTGGCACCGAGGAGCTTGATATATCCGCAAAAAATAAGCTGGAACGGGGAAGACGAATTGTTGAAATTTTAAAACAACCGCAATACTCTCCCATGTCTATGGGGAAACAGGTGCTGATTCTTTATGCTGTTACGAACGGCTACCTTGATGACATCTCCATTGATAAAATCGTA
>CAYPSP010000185.1:0-3090 GCA_964413335.1 uncultured Dehalococcoidales bacterium | reverse complement strand
TTTTACCAACACTTTTTTCTAATAGCTTCCTTATTGCTTCAATATCATTCAGCCCGATATCCTTCAAGTTTCCCTGTATTTTAGACACTGCCAACCTTATTACCTGTCTTTGCAAAGAAACAGACAATAAAATTGCCTGTTTCTTATCTATAAGAATCATATTCCCTTTCCATCTCGCTACTCTCTCCCATGCTTGGACAGCCTGATCTTCAATAAAGGTTATATCCGCCTGAGCTATTTCGGCTAATTGAAGCAGAGAGTTTTTTACGGATGGGTTGTATTCTTCAAGAAGGGGCAGAAGCTTAAGGCGAAGTCTATTTCTTTTATAAGATAGCAATAGGTTTGACGAATCGGTTCTAGGTAAAAGTTTATACGTGTTACAATACTTCAGAGTTTCCTCTCTACTGATATTCAGCAGTGGTCTTATAGCCAGTAATTCACTTTGCTGTTCCATACGGATATCCCTGCATCGAAATTTAGTCACCATGCTATATGGCAAAGTAGAAAGGGGAGCTAACCCCCTTAACCCAGAAACTCCCGCCCCCCTCAATATATGCATAAGAATTGTCTCCACATTATCGTCTAAAGTATGTCCTATAGCTACTCGCTTTGCGCCTATTTCTCTAGCTACCTTACACAAAAACTTATATCGCAGCTCTCTTGCAGCCTCCTCGAGACAACAATCCCTGTCATCTTTATATGCCAGTACATCTTGTTTACAGAGAGTAATTGAAGTGTTAAATTGTTTAGCTAATCTCTGCACATACGCAGCATCAGCTTCAGATTCAGCTCCCCTGAGTTGGTGATCCAGATGTGCTATATGAAGTTCCAAATCAAAGTGTTCACGCAATTCTGTCAATAAATGAAACAAACAAACTGAATCTGCTCCACCAGAAACAGCAACTACTATTGTTTCATGCGATGATAGAAGCTTATGGTGACGGATGTAATCTGAGACCTTTGATACTATCTCAACTTTTTTCACAATTCAAAAAGGAAGTATTATTAAATGTTATTAATCTTGGTCCAGAACTCGAAAATTCGATAATGCTTATTCCTCCATTGGCGATACGGAATTTAGGTAGATATTCTGGCAATAATCCAAGAGCTTTAAAGATGATGGATAAAGTGGCAAAATAATGACTGACTACCATTGCTGTATCTCCATCACATTCCCTACGTAGTTTTTCTACACTTTCCCACGACCGTTTCTGCAATTGTACAAAGCTCTCTCCTCCCTTAACACTACCTGTGCCCTGTTTTTGCCACTTCTGTAATAAAAATTGAGTAAAAGAAGTACTCAGATTAGCCCATGATAAGCCTTCAAGTTCGCCTACTTCAAGTTCTTTTAAGCCTTCATCTTCTTTAACCCGCAATCCATGAGGCTCCGCAATAATTTTTGCTGTATTAAAAGCTCGCTGTAAAGGGCTAGATACAACAGCAACAATACTTTCCTTCTGAAAAAACTTAGCCAGTAAATGAGCTTGTTTTATCCCAAGTTCACTTAATGCTATATCACTACTCCCTCCTTGAATGCGCTTGTCCCTATTCCAAATCGTCTCTGTATGTCTAACCAAGATAAGTTTCAATAATTTTTCTCCTAGATAACCCTATTATTATTCTAACCTATTGCAAATTACTCTAAAATTAGCTTGCTTCGATGAATGGACACAGGATAATGACAAAAACCAAGTGCCGATACTACCTGCTCAGGTCTACCGCTGCCAGAATGTCCACAACACAGTCTCATGCCCAAACTATATCCTGAGATACTACAATCAGCAATCCAAATATCATCTATCAATGCACGTAAATCATAATGATGTGTCTTTTCTCCTCTATAATGAAACCATGGTAATTCCTTCTTCCGGAGCAATGATTTAATACAATCCTGCACATCCTGGTATTTTTGTTCCGTATTAATCACAACGATATATTCGGCAAAGTTCAATATAGATTGTAATGATGGAAAGTTTAATCCAACTATCCGAGTATCCAACAATTGAAATCCTCGAGGTATTTGATCTGCCAACTCCATTGTAAAGGATTGGGGTGGCATCCAAGTAGTTAACCTTATATCCATAAGTTCAACATCACTGGTCACTCCTATAGCTAGAGGGGTTGCTGTCGAAATTTGTGGATGCGGTGTAAAACCTTGCGAGTAAGCTAGCGGTATGCTAGCCCTTCTAAAACCTCTTTCCCACGTGCGTATCACGTCAGCGTGCGAGATATACTTAAGTTCCTCAGTCCGTCCAAACCTAAGGCGCAGGCGCTGCATCTTTTTCTTTGGTTACCATTACCTTTTCTATCTTCACTCCTCGCATTTCAGTCACAACAAATTTGAGAATCCGATATTTAAACTGTTCTCCCTGAACGGGAATCCTACCAAGATGCTTAAGAATAAAACCTGCCACAGTTTCATAATCGCCTAATGGTAACCCTAATTGCAATTCCTCATTAGCATCTTCTATACGGAACCCCCCATCCAACTGATAGGTATTATCTCCAGTTGCTACAAAATCTTCTTCTCCTCCTGTTAATTCGTGCCGTATATCACCTACTATTTCTTCAGTCAATAAACTAAGTGTGACCATCCCTGCAACACCCCCAAACTCATCTATAACGATAACCATTTGATTACCACTGTCCCTCATCTCGGTAAGGAGTTCTCCCAAGCGCTTACTTTCAGGTATAAAATATGCTGGTCGTAATAAGTCATCAATAATTAAGTCACCATCTGTAGACCCAACGGTTAGTCGTAATAAAACATCTTTGACAGATAATATTCCAATTACGTTATCATTGTTATCCTTGTATACAGGAAAGCGACTGTATGGGATTTCCTGAGCATAGGCAGCCAAAAAATCGTCTACTCTTGTTCCCTGTTCTACCCATGCAATTTCAGTACGAGGAATCATTACCTTCCCTACCTGTCGATCAGTGAACTCAAATATTTTATGTAGCATCTTGGCTTCACCTTCCTCAACTACTCCTTCATCCTCGCCTATATTAATAGCTGATCGTATTTCTCCCTCAGTAACCAACTTATCATCAGCTACCGCTACAATTTTTTTAAAACCTAAACCAATA
>CAYPSP010000184.1:0-3092 GCA_964413335.1 uncultured Dehalococcoidales bacterium | reverse complement strand
CTCCAAATTAGCATTAACCATAAAAATTATTTTATCAGGATGATTTATTATGAGCAATAATATTATAGTTTATGTTAAAATTAGAAATAGTGAAGGAATATGTTTTGGCATTCCTCGAATATTTAGCTAAAGAAAATAATTACTCGCTAAATACCCTATCGGCTTATCGCAACGACCTGAACCAGTTGTTGGCTTTTTCGGTGACGACTGGAGCAACTTCATGGGCCGATGACATTTTGCGAGACTACCTTCTTGATCTCAAAAGAAAAAGCTATTCACCAGCCACTACAGCCAGGAAAATAGCCTCAGCCAAATCTTTTTTCAAATTCCTAGCTAATACAGGCAGAATAGGAAATAATCCAGCCAAGAATCTTGTTTCGCCCAAGGTAAATAAGCAAATTCCCAAGTTATTGTCCGCCTCAGAATACCGCCAACTATTAAATGAACCTGCAAAATTGGATACACCCGAAGCAAAAAGAGATATAGTTATGCTTGAGTTACTTTATGCTACCGGGCTGCGAGTTGGTGAATTAGTCTCTTTAGCTGTAGATAGTATTGATTTAGAACAATCTTGCATATACTTGACTCATCGTAACTCTAAAAGACGAGTTTCAATCGACTACGATACTAGCCAGAAACTAAAGAATTACCTTAAAAATGATAGGCTCGATTTATTATATGATGAAAAAGAACAAGCATTATTTCTTAATCGTCTAGGTGGCAGGCTTACTCGCCAAGGGTTTTGGCAAATAGTAAAAAACTATACTGCCAGAGCAGGTATTAATACAAAAGTTACTCCTCATACCTTGCGACATAGTTTTGCTACACGTAAGTTACAAAGTGGCATGGATCTTCAAGCTGTCCAGAAAGCTTTAGGACATGCCTATATTTCTAGTACCAGAATTTATAAACAACACTCTTTAAAGTAGGTAAAATATGTCTAAGAAATTACGTAGTTCAAAATCAAAGCGCCGTCATTCTGCAATGGCTAAGTTACAGCAAAATTCAGTGTCTTCTTCATCGACCGTAATTACTACCAATAAACACCAACTACCTGAGAGTAGTATATCCAATGCTCAAAGCCAAAATGCTCATTACCAATACTTGGGACACGAACTGCGGCAGATTGGAATTCTCGCTGGAGCGATAGTTCTAGTATTAGTAGTGCTATCATTTATACTTGGTTAAAGTTCCTTATATATTATATACATGGATCTGCAAAAATCTAGGATTCGCTTGCTTCAGCATCTTGACTGGGAAATTAATGATAAACGCGTTATAGACGCCATTAAGCGAGTCCCACGTGAAAAGTTTGTCCTCCCTGAGTATTATGATGAGGCCTATGACGATAGGCCTTTGAGCATCGGTTTTAACCAGACTATTTCCCAACCTTTCATTGTTTCTCTAATGCTACAAGCTTTGGAACTTCATGGTAATGAGAAAGTATTGGAAGTTGGAACGGGAAGTGGTTACGTAGCTGCCCTATTATCTGAACTTGTGAAAAGAGTAGTTACTGTTGAGTGCATTAATGAATTGGCGAATTCTTCCAGCTTATTATTAATGAAACTTGGTTATCAAAATGTTGAGGTTCATCTTGCTGGCAGTATTCTCGGATGGCCGGATGAAGCACCATATGACGCTATTATCGTATCAGCAGGAGCGCCCTCTATACCCAGGGCTTTATCAGGACAATTATCATGGGGTGGTCGTCTAGTTATTCCAGTCGGCTCTCGATGGGAACAAAGGCTTCTGAAGATTATGAGAAATAAGGAAGGAGAAGTGATTGAAGACCTGGGCGGTTGCTTCTTTGTTCCTCTCATAGGTGAAGAAGCCTGGAAAAAATAACTGTATCTCAGTTCCCTACCGGTCTTAATCAAATGAACTAAGAAATAGCTTGTTTTCCTTCGGCACTAGTCAAAGAAATAAAATAAAGTAATGCCCTCAAGGGGATTCGAACCCCTGGTCTTCAGCTTGAAAGGCTGACGTCCTTGGCCTCTAGACGATGAGGGCATGCGATGAATTCAATTCTTTCTAGGGGTAAACAGCTAGAGCTTCAAGTCCAGTAGTCTCGGGATAATTAAACATTAAATTCATATTCTGAATTGCTTGACCTGCTCCGCCTTTTACCAAATTATCAATGCAGCAAATAACTATAAGAGTGTTCGTCCTTGCATCAACTGTTATATTAATTAAGCAATAATTGCTACCCCATACATATTTTGTCCTGGGTGGCTTCCCCACTATTTTAACAAAAGGAGCATCTTTGTAAAAATCACCATAAATCCGTTGAATATCATTTTCCTCCAAGGATTTACCACTCTTTAATTTTACATAGCATGAACTCAAAATACCACGAGTTATTGGCACAAGGTGCGGTACAAATGTTATTGACAAAGGGATACCTGAATTAAGAAACCCAAGCTCTTGTTGCATCTCAGGTAGATGGCGATGTCCACCTAAAGAGTAAGCAGCTATACTCTCATTAACCTCAGAGTAATTAGTTGTCATACTTGGAGTTCTCCCAGCTCCTGAGACACCAGATTTACTGTCAATTATTATTTCCGGCTCAATGATGTCTGCTTTAACTGCAGGTGCTAATGCTAAAATAGCACTGGTACTATAACAGCCAGGATTCGCAATCAGAGATGCATCAGCAATATCAACTCGGTGTAACTCAGGGAGTCCATACACTGCACCTTTTAATAATTCAGGCATTGGATGTTTAAATTCATACCACCTGGGATATTCATCAGCATCTTTTAACCTGAAATCCGCACTTACATCGATAACTTTGATTCCCTTCTCTAGCAATTGAGGAACTACATTTAAACTTGTTTTATGCGGCATTGCAGAGAAAACAATATCGACATCCTCATCAATATCAGTTGTTATTTCTAGTCCTGTATCTTCCAAATGAGGAAAAACTTCACCCAATTTTTTCCCCACCAGGCTTCGTCCTGTTACTGATTTTAATGCTATCCGAGGATGTTCAACCAATAAACGAGCTATCTCAACTCCGATATAACCTGTAACATTTATTATTCCCGCTCTAACTTGTGACATCACTAATAATGTATGGTATACTAACTGCC
>CAYPSP010000183.1:0-3103 GCA_964413335.1 uncultured Dehalococcoidales bacterium | reverse complement strand
CTATAGGGGCCCTAGAGGAGAGTATTACAGTTCCTTTAGGTAACAATGTTGTCGATGAACAATTCAAGCCTTGTTCTGTTATGTTTCTTGTCCCCCTGGAAATAAACTTCCCATTAAATATCGAAAGGTCTGATGGAGTTATCCATGCAATATTTCCTCCGAAATTGCTTGCATCTTTTGTAGGAGGTGTGCCTCCAGAGGCTACGATAGCTATTTCCCCCAATCTCGTCCATGTCCAACCAATGGGAAGAGCAGAACGCTGCTGCGGTTTTTCTCCGTTCGTCCTTTCAGGCTCTTTAGCTTTCATTGCTGTTGCCCTCAGTTAGACTCTTGATAATTACTCTGCCTTCTTCAGTCAATATATACTTGCCTGATTTGCGAGCACCCTGAAATTTAATGAGTCCCTGCTTTCTGAGAAAGGTTATATCATTTTCTACTGTGCGTGTAGTAGTTCCAGCTTTAACTGCGAAATCAGAGATAGAAAAAGATTGCTCAGTATATAGGATATCTAAAATATGGATAATCCTCTTCAATCTGCTGCCTTTTATTCCGAACTTTATTCCGAACTTTATTCCGAACTTTTCTTTTTCTTCCCGGTGGGTTCCCAATTCTATAGCCATCTTTGGCCGCCTGAAAGTGGCGGTGAAGAAGGAACCAAATTCAAAATCGATTGGCGGTAGCCCCGCTTCGGCGACCAGGTTTCTCATCTTATTTATACCTGTCCCCATCTTTTCGATATATCCTGCTCTGTGCAATAAATTCGCTATATTAGGATTTCTGAGAACACTTTTCTTGCCAAAGTCTTCGGGTTTTAATCCTTTTACAAGTCCCCCAGGATTAGTTATATCAATTCTGTCATCGAACATCTCCACCATTATATTGGCGCCCTTCTCAAAGTAATCCCTGTGAGCTATGGCGTTTATGATTGCCTCTCGCAAGGCTTCATACGGAATCTCAGGTATCTCTTTTCTTCTTGGCTCGCCGGTCATTTCATATCGCAAGGGAATATACTGCTTGAGAAAATTCATTGACCCATCTATGTTGAAGAGCAAATCTTCATTAAAATCGCGCCTGTCGAGGACATTTATCTTCTCCGTTCCTTTATAAAGAGCGCAGGTTACCATAGTATGGAAATATACATCCTGTAGATTCTTCGCAAAGAAGAGGATGCCGGTATTATTCAGGACAGTTATACCCTTTTGTTTTTCAGTAACTCCTAAATTAACAAGCATGGGGAGTGTATCCAGGACTTTTGAAGTCCCTGCCAGCCGTAAGAACCTATCGAGTTTCCTGGGGTCGAATTGCGTATCGTAATCGAAATTCGGATTTACTAGCTCATCAAATCTGATTTTTCCCTCTGCTTTAGAGAACTCAATAATCTCATCCCGACTGAGCTTTTGAGAATTGGGACCAACTCTCACATAAAACCCTGAAGGGCATTGATATGGCTTGTCTTCACCCTCTCTCACATTCAGAATCAGTATATTATCTAATTTCTCAAATGAGAACTTAACAGGCGGTTGACATTTATTAGCTGTATTCTGAATTTGAGACTTGAGGCTATTTGTTATTGTTATTCCTTTTATCTTATTGTTGTCAGTTATGCCCAGAAATATCCTGCCGCCTTCTGAATTAGCGAAAGCCACAAGTTCCTTGTCTATAAACTGTGCTGATTCTTTGAATTCTGTCCTGTAGCCCTCGCCTTCTTTGAGAGCCGATTGTAGTTCTTCTCTGGTCATGCCACCAGTTCCTTATTTAGCTCGTCTATAAGACTATCCAGTTCGCCTTCGAAGAGTCCATATGCTTTAACAGCTCCGCCTTTTTCAGCGAAAGGGGTAAGCGTAAAGTTGTCTATGTTAATACTCAGGGAGGCAGCAATATGTTCCTTTATCATTGTAAGCCATGCCATCTGCTCAGGGGTGAACTGACGGTTAAGCTTTCGTTGGAGGGTTAACCAGTATTCAAAGCGACGATCTACCGTTTCAGAGAAGGGCTCAAGGACATCAGCTTCACCAATGGCGAAATGTATGAGAGAGATGATATTGGTCAGCAATTTCTGAGGACCAGCACCATGCACTTTGGAACTTTCCAGCTGCTCATAGGCATGCCACAGGAGCTCGGGACTAAGATTGTACGGTGGTTTTTGAATAGCGCCAGCAAGCTGCTTTATTTCCTGATAGGTTAGCTGGCGCTTAGCGTAAGGCTTACTGTAAATCATCTGTAAAGCGGTAAGCTCGTTCTTGTTTTCCTCTATGAATTTGCGGAAGGTATTTACGATGGTTTGCGCCTTTTCTTTTGCCCTGGGGTCAAAGCCTGCAAAGAGAAGTTTGTCAGGGCTCACCGTATCAATAACCTGCTCGCTTTTTGTTTTAAGGTCGATGAGGATATTACGCAGTTCAGGGCTATCAAAAGGACTGCAGGCAATGGTAGCCAGTTCATTAGCAGCTTTCTTAATCTGCTCTTCTGTGGGCGCTTCTGTGTTGAAAGTGTCTTTTGCCTTGTCTATTTGCTTGTCCGGGTCAGTGGCGTCCAGCAGGCTATTTATAAGATGCCTTGGGGGCTTACCCCCTGTGGCATTTTGAATCTGCTGCCGGCCCTCTTCTTCAATTTCCTTATCCAATCGGGCGAGCCTTCCCGCTAGAGAACTGAGCGTGTCTTCATCTCTATGTCCCAGAGCAACCGACATAAGGAGCTTATCAAAAGGAATGCTCTTTTTTCTTTCAAGGGGACTGGAATCTTGCTTTTCATTCTCGCATACACCAACGGCATCTACAATTACAAAATTTGTCTTGTGATATGCGTCCCTGGTAACAGCCCTTAGGTCTGTGGACTGGATTGTCCGGCTACCACGCCCTTTCATCTGCTCGAAGAGTACGCGGGATTTAACATCCCTCATGAAGATGACACATTCCAGAGGTTTGATGTCTGTTCCAGTGGCAATCATATCTACCGTTACTGCGATGCGGGGATAATACGAGTTACGAAAGGCGGTAATTAAATCTTCAGGCTTCTCGCCAGTGCTCTTGTGAGTCATGTATGTTATCTTCTTGCAGAATTCGTTTCCCTTGCCGAACTCTTCTCTCATGATATGGACACTATCTTC
>CAYPSP010000182.1:0-3111 GCA_964413335.1 uncultured Dehalococcoidales bacterium | reverse complement strand
GAAAATGAAGGGTTTGACACGTTGACACCTGTTACCGCTATTATAGATATACTCTCCCCCCTCAATACTGAACAGTTGGATGTTGGAAAGGCTATCCAGATATGGCATTCCAAGGGATCACCGATGATCCCTTTAGGTCCAGGTGATAACTGCTCTGATTTAGAGAAATTGCTATCGCATCCTAACACTAAGCCTGCTTACTTAAAAGCAGTAGGCGTATGGCTAGAGAAAATACAGAAGAGTAGAGTTGAAACATGATAGTTCAGTGCCCGTATTGTGGTAATTCCATATCGGTGAATGGATTAGGTCGCAAACCGCTAAACATACCACTCAAAAACATTCTTGAGTGCCTTAGTAGGTATTGTAGCGTAGCAGAGGCAGCACAAGAGCTTGGGTGTAGCCAAGGATACGTGTTCAATATCCTGAAGGCCAATGGACTAAAAGTAAAGGATGTACTTGGCAAGCAAGGAAAATGAAAGACCCAGAGTTATTAAAGCTGGCATTGGTTGAGCTACAGAATGAGGAAACCAAGTCAGTCTTTGCCCTATTAGAAAAAGGCAAGCGTAACTACACCAGCCAACAAAAGGACTTCGTCTTATCTCTAATAGATTCTTATGGTGTCCGGGGTACGGCCAGGGTATTATTGCTTCACCGGCGGACTATTCAAAGATGGTGCCGGCAGTATGGCAAGCAAGTTCAGCGGTGCCCCTTATGGGTATACGATTGGGCAGAGAGAAGACGCAAAAGGCGTGAGTTCTGGCAACGCCGGGGATATTGTTAGGTTTTACGGATTATTAACCTCAGTTGTCACCACTTAAAAAGGCTGCTTGTCGAAATAAAGGAGTTTAGCTTTGAGCTACAAAGGTAACAAAAGAGGCAATCCCGCCTGGGTTAAAGGCAAATCAGCTAATCCTGAAGGCAGACCAAAAGGTCAGACTAGTTTTGCGACTTTTTGCCAAGACCCCCGCCTTTTCTTTAGCAGGCGGCAGCGGCGTTGGCATAAATTCTGTTTGGAACTTATGGAGCCTCCCTATACTGGGGCAGCGGCGGCCAGACGAGCTGGATATTCTCCAAAGTCAGCCAGGTTTATTGCGTCCCGATTGCGGAAAAATCTTGTTATTAGGGCAACACTCAGGGAACTAAGGGATATTACCAGCTCTGGTAAAGCATATCAGGACTGGCTTTCCGGGAAGCGTATAGGATTAGGCATATTCCAGAGAAAATAACAAGGTTACCAGGCACAATAATATTGATAAAAGCCAACATTTTAGAAAGGGTGTTTGTAATGAGAAAATTATTTTCTCATAAAATAGAAATCGGGGCAAAAATGGCTCATATTCTGTACATAATACCTAATCCCCTTGTCTTACCGATGCTTATAGATTCCCTCACTTCATACGGTGATACGTGTATGAACAACGACAAAATTCGCCATTATCACATTTAACAGGCAGTGGCATTTTCTCTAGGGCTTCCTCGATAGTGAAAACCATACCGTCCTGACTTTTACACTTCTCGCAGGTTCTATCGTCTTGACTTGATAATATCTTTACATGAGTGAGACCCGACGCCAATACTCCCTGCAATTCTTCTTTCATAGCCGCTTGCTGTACATGAAAGTATTCCCGTCCCGTTTCATATAAATATCTAGCCTGACTCCATTTTAAAAATTTAACAGTTTGCCAGTCACCTTTTCGGGCAGCGTTTATACTTTCTTGACCAATTAGACCCCATATAACATCTCCTAACGACTGGCCTTTTACTGATTTATTCTTTGCCTCAGTGAATGCTTTTTCACTGATTGGTAAGTTGCGGACAAGATTTAGTAACAGTGCGTCATCATGTTTAAGATAGTAAATCTTCTGTTTATTGAAAGGGTCAGTTCTAACGTAAATATCTTTTCCACATGACGGGCATTTCGTTTTACGCTTAGGTATCGGGTCTAGAATTACTTTACAGTGAGGGCAATTAGGATTAGAGGCGGTTTGAGTATCAATTTCCATCTTAATATCTTTAACTACTTCGTCTTTTAGCTTACTAACCAATTCTGCTAGTTTCTCAAATTCTACTTCCTGCTTACGGTTAAATATTACAGTCATAGGGCAATTCAAAATACGATGTGAATCTTCGCTTTCCCCTTCTATAAGAAAATGTATATGGCCGTTAATTAAAAAACTCGCTTTCTTGTAGTCAACTTTGGTTACATGATTCACCGGAATAGTAAGTTCGCCCTTTTTACCTTGAGATAAAGATGCTCTCAAGCCCTTGCGGGTGATACTGATAATGCCATTGGAGACTTCTATTTGTCCCGTTATCCCTTCAGCTCTTATCGTATCTGCCATCGCTCTTACCTAAACTGTTTAAAGATATTTATAATCCTATCTTTCTGTGGGTGTTCATCATATCTGGTCAGCATAATATCTCCATTCATCACTACAGGGAAAGACAAGCCAAATGCTGAGAACTTCCCAATACTTTTGGCATCTTCAAGGTTCCTAAGTGTTTCAGCATCTGCTGTTTCGGGGTCAAAAAGATAAAGTTCTATCTGTTCCCCTTCGACATAAATCCCAAAACCGTCTACTGCACCCATCATTGAAAATGCTTTTGTTACAATTTCTCCAACTTCCAAGCCTTGTTCTTTAAAATATCTAACTACATCGCTTAGAGCCGCCGGCTGAGGCGTTAGCGTAGGGTCTTGTTTAGCAGGTGCTAGCTGAGTTGTAGGCCCTGACGTGGGTGCACCACAGGCACTCAAAAGCACAGATGCCAAAATTACGGATATAAGTAATATTCGCTTCATAATTGCCTCCCTTCAGTTAAGTATATCCTGCCACAAGACATCCTGATATTCAGCCAGGTTAGCCCGCTCGCTATTCTTTCCAGTCAATTGGAGCGCTGGTGTATTCTACTTTTCCAGCAATAACATAGACTGAACGGTGGGGGTCGGCTGGTAGACCCTTTACAAGTGGTTACCAACTGATAAACTCTATTATCCTAGCAAGCGTGTATCAACAATAGCCCTAACGCGCCCAATCCCGTGATAGTAATTCCCACTACGCGGAATACTCGTTGGATTTTGGCAACCGTTTCGGGCTTGGGCTCTCCTACCTC
>CAYPSP010000181.1:0-3113 GCA_964413335.1 uncultured Dehalococcoidales bacterium | reverse complement strand
TGCACCTGTAATGACGACCCAGGTATTATTTAGATCCATCTTGTCCCTCTTTTTTTTATACCAGGTTGTTGTTTCACATCCCTTGTGAATAATTACATTTTATAAATGACATGAAGCTTAACCCAGCAATTCATCGAGTTGATCTTGATTGAGTCCGTGATTTTTGTGCATAGCGTTTATTTTTGCCCCAAAAACGCTTTCTCCGTTCTTCGTTAATTTCTGGAATACGATTTATAAGGAAATCTTCATGCTCTTTCCGCATAAAGCGATTATAATATTCTGGGCTGTGTTTTTTGCAGTATTCCATAGATTTTATGCGATGGGAATGCATTTTATTTTTCATTTGACGCTTTGTCTTTGTGAAAAAGCCACGGTGTAAAATGGTTTGTGGAGTTCCAGAGTTGGAATGATGATCTATTTATTTTTTCTTCTCTTGAACTTTTTGATGATGAAATGAGTCTTTTCTGAGCATTTTAGCCCCGCATTTGGGGCATCTAAGCTCCATACATGGCGTTCCCTGTTGGTGCGGAACCTCCTTGCTGCATTTCGGACAAATACAATTTCCTCCCGGCCCCATATCATGTTTGCGATTATCTGGCATGGATATCACCTCATACAAAATATTAGATTTATTAGAGCTAATTTGTAAATAATAAGATTACAACTATAACATTGAATGAGTGGTGGGATCAATGCCAAAAATCGTAAAGCTTGCCATTTCATCCCCTATTTCGCCAACCCTATGACTCTGCATATTGCCTCCGCCAGTCTTTATATCCAATATTTCATAGTTTGTTTTCGTTGCAATATTGGTGTATATGATGAAGCAGTAAAATTATATCAAAAAGCGAATACTATTGAATAAATAAGTTGGCAGAAAAGCCTTCTTTTAAAAAGTGTTCTAAGGAACAGAAATTGGCCTTTCAAAATAGTAAACTTTAAGCCTTCAACTCTGAACTAGGCATATAAAAAATGGACAATATTACTTTTGACGCCCCCTTGGGAAGACGTGTAGTTATTTCTGGATTTGCTGAAAATCCCATAGAAGGGATAGAGAACATTCTCAAGATTGTTGACCAACCCGTACCCGATCCCGGACAACTTGCGGCTGGTGATGTCATTATCAATGTAAAAAGTGCGGCGGTGGGCTGGGTAGATCTGTTAATGACTAGTGGCCAATACCATCATATGCCACCTCTACCTTATTCTCCGGGGTTAGAATATTGCGGCACAATTCTATGGACTGGGCCTGATGTGAAGCATCATACTGCTGGGGATCGCGTACTAGTAGATGGTTTTGTGGCAGGACCACGTTCACCAGGTGCATACCAACAATATGGCGGTTTTGCCTCTTATGCTGTAGCTCCCCAAGAGGCATTGAAAAAAATTCCTGACGGATTTGGCTTCGATGAGGCCTGCAATCTTCTGGGTAGTTATGAGACGGCTTACTATTGTCTCATAACCTGTGGACAGTTGCAGGCAGGAGAAACGGTTCTTATTCATGGTGCGTCTGGTGCTACTGGTTTGGCTGCGGTGCATATTGCTAAGTTGTTGGGCGCAACTGTCATTGCTACTGGTCGCTTCAATGACAAGTTGGCGGTAGTTAAAGAACAGGGGGCCGATTATGTGATCAACTGCAAGCCCATTGAAGGCGAGAGCGGAGTACGAAAGTTTCGCGATGAAGTAAAAGCTCTGACCGATGGTCATGGAGTGAATGTGGTCTATGATGGAGTAGGGGGAGATATTTCTCTTGAATCTATGCGGTGTGTCACCTTCGGCGCTCGTTTCCTAATTGTTGGTTGGGCGTCGACGCCCTTTGTAGCTAAAGGCAAAGGCCAACGTGGTGCACCCAATGCCAATATGTTGCCCACCAACTTGATAATGATGAAGGGGTTAAAGGTGTTGGGCTGCCCAACGGTAATTTCTTCTCTACATGATACCAGTCTGCGCCCACCCCGTGTTAATCAAATTATGGATTGGGTGAAACAAGGTAAACTGAAACCTTATATTTCTCATCGCTTTGAGATGGACCAGGTAAAAGAGGCTATGAAGTCAAAATGGACTGGGCAGATAATAGGTGGGTGTGTCCTGCACCCATCCCCGTGAATTTCAGTGAACTTAGTAATTTAAATATAAAAAATGTTGCCAACAAAGCTTTTGTAGCGGAGTGCAAAAAGTCGTGTCCGCTGAAAAGAAATGTTAATGCAAACATGCTTGCCAAACAATTCCCTATTGCGATCTCCCTATAATCCTGAACAAAGCTTCTACCAGTCTTTACAATCTCTATAGATATTGTTATCCTTAACGTAATTTGCTAGTTAAAAATCATACCTTCAACTTTATTTACAATATGCAATATTTAATACAAATTGATAAACAACTTCTTAAATGGGCTTATCAAAGTCCCTTTAGACATATATTCCCGATAAAAGTTCTAATCTTTATGGGGGATGGACCATTTTGGATGATTGTTGTATTCCTCTCTGCACTTATAGGTCAATTGTCAGATAATGAATCCTATACCCAGTTATCAATTTTTCTTATGTTTGGATTTATTATCAGCAACATGGTCTTTACTCCCTTGAAAACCTATGTGAAGCGAAGACGTCCTTATGCCAACCTGGAATTACATAAGGATTTACATATTGAAATTCAGAATCGCGACCCCGGTCATGGCTCAAAAGAGTTAGAAAGCTTTCCCTCCGGTCATGCTTTATGGACGACCCTATGTGTGAGCCTTATTTGCTTTCAATATGGTTATATAGCAGTGCTTCTATTTGGATGGATGATTCCAACAATGATGTATTTGCGACCCCACTTAGGCGTTCATTATCCAAGTGATGTCCTTGCAGGTATCGTTATAGGTAGTATTACTGTTGGTATTACATTGCTTATCAGCCCTATACTTATAAAATTCATGAATGGTATAGAAGATAATGCTGGCTATCTTTTTGGATATTGGGCATTTATAAGCGTGTTTTTAATTGTCGGATTTAAATCTTGGTTGAAGAGAGTGTAATTTTTAGAAATGAACGACAATTATTAAAGCTCAAACATACTTGCCATATGCTTTCAAATGTTCATCAAACCTTCAATGTAACATTCAAACGTCA
>CAYPSP010000180.1:0-3138 GCA_964413335.1 uncultured Dehalococcoidales bacterium | reverse complement strand
CTCAATAGATAAGTCCACATCACTTATTTTAACTCTGCTATATCTTCTATCGGTTATGGTGGATATGTATTCGCCAAGTTCGCTTTCCATGGCAAGAGCTGCCTTGGCAAGGGTTTGCTTGTGGGCTTCCTCAAGAACTTCATAAGTTATGGCAAATACGCTCTGCTTTCTTTCCCAGAATACCTTCTCTTGCTTTAGCCATTCCAACTCCTCTTCTATATTGGCCAACTGGTTCGTATCTACATCAGTAAATTTAAAGAATCGCTTAATACTACTTTCCTCTCGATCCAATCCCTCCTTTTCCTCTTGTAATTTGGAGACTTCGCTTTCCAGTTTCTGTAGTTCAAGTGGCTCTATTTTAAATGGGATAAGTTGCTGAACTACATCCTGGTTGGCGTTCATTTTTATAGCTAAGTCCTTATTCTCCTTCTCAAACTCTCCCCAATCCTTGTCGCCCAGTATTCCACTTAGCTTATCCTGTAGTTCTTTCGTGTTTTTTTTCTTCTCCTTATAATCATCAAGCTGTCCTTTGTATTCATCATAGTCCAAAAACCCAAAAGCTTTCAGCAATTTCTTTATTACTTCGTTGGTTTGCTGGTAGAGCTCTTCTATTTTTACTGTTCTCCCTCTCATCAATTTGTCTTGTTTCCTCCACGCCATTTGGGAAATTGCCCAATATACTAAGAAAGGAAGCCCTGTCGCCGCCACAATACCTAGATATTTGTTGATGAACAAACCTGCTAGCCCCACTGCTATCAGGATCACTCCTGCTATCAGCATCCACAAGGCAGGTTTCTGTCTCCAGAGCATTATTATGTCCTCCCGTAATCCCTTTCTTTGCCTTTCTAGCTCTTCGCGCTTCGCCTTCGCTTCTTCCAATTGCTTTGTTTTCTCCTCTGCTCCTATGAAACAAGCAAATTGCTTTAGCTTTTCAGTCAAGCTACCCTGCTCCGATTTAAAACTCTTCGCCCTCTCGAAATTATCATACAGGGAGGTATCTCCTTTGATAGTTTTCTGCAATTCCACTATTTTTTCGTTCTTTGCAACCAGCTTCTGCTTATCAGGCAAGCCTTGGCTTATTTTTACCAGCTTATTTTTAACTCTGGCTAATTCCCTTCTGTTTTCCATCACGCTGTTGATTTTTCTTTCTTGCTCGGGTTTATCGTGTTGAAGATCCGTAATTCTATCTGTGATTTGCTGTATTCTGGCATAGGGGCCATTAGCATTTTTTCTATGTGTTTTGTCATTAAGCTTCGAGATAATAGCAGAGACATCTGTTTCTTTCGCTCCGCTGATTGTGGCTTGCAATCTCTGGGTTATCGTTCCCAATGCCTTCTTTTTTTCGGTATTTGTAGTGCTTGGCGTGATGAGCCTTATTAACTCATCCTGCCCGATGCATGCCGTGCTTTCGAAGAAAGTCTCCGATGGGCAGCCGGTAATTTCAGCTATACTGTCTGCGATAGTCTTTTTGTTGGTAATGGAACGCTCGCCTGAGCCGCTATGAGTAAGTTCACCTGAGCCATCTTTCAAACTTTTACTTATTCGATAAGATTCCGAGTCACTATCGAATTCGAGAGCAACTTCCCAGGGCTCGTCTGTGCCCCAGCTTGTCAATGCGAGTATCTCTTTTTGAGAAGTAGTCGGATCTTGAAACAATGCCTTGGTTATCGCTACACGTAACGAAGATTTCCCTGCTTCGTTATCGCTCCCCTTGATGATATTCAGTCCCGGGGAGAAACCAATGGTCTTGTCCTGCCTTATAGCTTTGAGCCTTTTAACTGTTATGCTTTTAAGTATCACTCTATCACCTGTGTACGCCCTTGCAGGCAGGCAAAGCCAAGTTTTAAAGCTTCCCTGTAAAGTTTCCTGTCCTCTTCATTGCCAGCTGATTCAATCCTCTCCTGCATGATTTTTATGAACTTGCCTTCTACTGTTTCTTCTGGGATATTTTCGAGTGATACTTCTTCCAACCTGGGGTGCGACTTGTCCACAACTCGAAGATAGAAGAAGCTATCACCCAGTTCATCCTCTATATCCCGGGGATTCAGGTCATAGTCTATGCCACAGAGTCCCTCCAGTGTTAGTTCCAGAATCAGATTCGGGTCAGTTCTAGCTTCAACCAGCGGTACAATATCAGCCATGGATTTGACGGACCCAATATCTATGGGCAGTTTAGCGAATTGCCTGGTGCCTACACGAATCGGAGCGACTGCGATATTCCCCTTTCCGTGTATGGTAACCATGACCACGTTCCCTGCACCTTCCTGGTCCATGGATACAGGTTCAGGCGCCCCGCAGTAGAATGCTTTTGTGTTCCCCTGGCTGAAGTCCTGAAAAGAATGCCAGTGTCCCAGGGCAAGGTAGTCAAGCCCCGAGTTTGCTATATCGTTTCTGCCAAGCAACAGAGCATCCTTTTCTATCCAACCTTCGATTTTAATAGAGCAGTGAGCCATGCCAACGTGATATTTTGAGTCTTTGGACAACGACAACTGTTGAATAGGGCTTTCATTCACATATCTGCCATCAAAAACCTCTCCATACACTGTCAAATCTAGGTCTTTGTAAACCTCACGGTCAAACTCAGGAGTAAATACTGTAACGTTTTGGGGGAATTTCACGAACCGATATATAGAATCCTCATTATAAATATCGTGGGTTCCGGGGATAATACATACACGGATGCCTTTACCCTCCAGTTTTTTAAATGCAGTTAATACTTTCCCAATAGTGATTCCATGGACACGATTAGTGTCAAAGAGGTCGCCTGCAATAAGGAGAAGAGAAACATCCTCACTTATAGCCAAGTCTACTATTTTCTCAAAAGTTGCAAGTAACTGGTTTCTGTATTCTCTGCCCTTCTCCCGCAGGAAGGAAAATTCCTTACCAAGGTGGATGTCAGCCGTATGCAAAATCTTAATCATTACTAGATACCGGTTTATATTTTGTTTCTCTGTAAACAGGGTACATTACGCGTAGTGTCAGTTTATAGTAAATCTGAAAGGGATTCAATAACATGTGCTGGCCAATATCAAGACTCTTTTAAAATGGGTACCGTTCCAAATATCGTGATTTATGGTAAGAAGGAATAAGTATGGATTTGGCAACATTAGTAACCACGCAATAGATATTGTGCTGTGG
>CAYPSP010000179.1:0-3177 GCA_964413335.1 uncultured Dehalococcoidales bacterium | reverse complement strand
GTGTTTCGTTTTTATCAAGTTCACTGAGAGCTGCCAGACGTAGTGATTCTATCTCAGTTATTATTTGCATCTTTAATGGAAATCAAAGCAATCAGTTTATTAAAACTTTGGGGGTCTTTGACTACCATCTCTGCCAATTCCTTGCGGTTAATTCCTACATTTGAATTTTTTAAACCAGCTATAAACCGACTATATGACAGCCCTTGACTTCTTACTGCAGCATTAATTCGAGCAATCCATAATCTCCTGAAATCAGCTTTTCGTTTTTTTCTATGACGATAAGCATAATCTAATGCATGAAGTACAGATTCACGCGCCGAGCGATATAGTGCATGTCGTGAACCGCTATGTCCTTTACTTAATTCCAGTATTTTCTTGTGACGGTTATGTGTTATTTTCCCACTTCTAGCTCTTGGCAAAACATCCTCCTATTATTAACAACCAGGTAACAATCTCTTAATTTTTTTTATATCAGCAGGGGCCACAGCTATAAGTCCATCATAAAGCCTCTTAGTACGAACAGGTTTCTTTCTCCTTAAGTGGCTTTTACCACATTTAGTGCGTAATACTTTACCATTACCTGTTATATGAAAACGACCCTTCGTTCCTTTATGTGTTTTTAGTTTTGGCATCTGATTTATCCTCTCTAGATTTCTTGCTTGCAGCGGGAGAAAGGGTCAGAGCTATATTCCTTGCATTTCTGACGATTTCATTGCTTACTACTACCTTGCCCACTAACTCCTCAGCTACTTTTCTTAGAATTTTCCATCCTAATTCGGGATATATTATTTCCCTTCCTCTGAACCTTACGACTATTCTAACTTTACTCCCCTCTTCAATGAACTCTTTTACTTTTTTTATCTTTGACTGCAAATCATGGACTTCGATTTTCGGACGAAACCTGACCTCTTTTAGTAAGCCAATTTTCTGCCCTTTTTTTGCCTTTCGTTCTTTCTTTGTTTGTTCGTATTTGTATTTCCCATAATCCAGTATTTTACACACAGGAGGAACCGCTGTTGGTGATATCTCCACAAGATCTAGTTCCTGTTCACGGGCCAACTCTAGTGCCTGTGGTAAGTTCATTATCCCTAATTGTTCCCCATTTTCCCCTATGAGCCGAACCTCTCTTGCCCTAATGAATTTATTAACTGCTATTCGTTTAGCTATTCTTGCTATTCCTCCTTAATTGATTATTGTTTGGATTCTATGTCTATTTTTAATCTTGATTTTACTTGAGCTAAAGTCTGACTTCCCATATCTCGCCCACCTCTTAAGCGAAGCGACACTGTTGATGACCCCATCTCGTTATCGCCTATTATAAGCATATATGGTATTTTCTCTAGCTGTGCATCCCTTATTTTTAAATTCATCCTTTCGGTACGATCATCTATTTTAGCTCGATAACCCTCTTTTTTGAGCTCGGATTCAACCTTGTGCCCATATTCTACATGCCTATCTGCTATTGGTATTACCATTACTTGTAGCGGTGATAACCAAGTAGGAAACGCACCTTTATAATGTTCAATTAAACAAGCAAAAAAGCGTTCCATGCTACCTAGAACTGTACGATGTATCATCGTTACATTATGCTCTACCCCATCACTACCAATGTAACAAACATTGAATCGTTCTGGCAAATTAAAATCAACCTGAATTGTGGGCCCTTGCCATGCATGCCCTACAGCATCCTTAAGTTTTATATCTATTTTGGGTCCATAAAACACCCCTTCACCCTCATCCACCTTGTAAGGTAGTCCAATATTTTCCATCACATTTCGTAAAGATGCAGTAGCTTGATCCCATAATTCAATAGTACCAGAATATTTATCTGGCCGCGTAGATAAAAGTAATTCATATTCATCAAAACCAAAGGTGCTCATCATAAACTGAGCTAATTCCAATACTCCTTTAACCTCTTCCTCAATTTGGTCTGTTCGACAAAATATGTGAGCATCATCTTGCGTAAACCCTCTAACCCTGGCAAGACCATACAATACTCCAGTTCGTTCATACCGATAAACGGTTCCCAGTTCAGCATAGCGTATCGGTAAATCGCGGTAGCTTCGCAAACGACTTTTATAAATCATTATGTGAAACAGACAATTCATTGGTTTGAGTATATACTGTTGTCCCTCAATATCCATTGGCGGATACAAATAATCCCTGTAGAAATCCCAATGCCCACTAGTTTTCCACAGGTCTATCTTAGCTATATGAGGGGTATAGACAATATCATAATCTCTCTTATAGTGTTCTTTTCTCCAAAATTCTTCTATAATCTGCCGGACCATAGCGCCTTTTGGATGCCAGCAAATTAAACCAGGCCCTACTTCTTCATGGGTACTGAATAGTTCAAGTTCTTTCCCTAATTTTTTATGATCCCTCTCAGCCGCTTCGGCCATAAGGGCTAGATAATCCTGTAGTTTTTCCTGACTTTCAAAAGCTATAGCATAAATTCTTTGTAGCATTGGCCGTTTTTCGTCCCCACGCCAATATGCTCCAGCAATACGGGTTAATTTGAAAGCTTTAATCTGACCTGTTGATTCTATGTGTGGCCCCCGACAAATATCTGTAAAAGAGCCTTGTGTATATGTAGTCACTACCTTTTCTTCGATTTCATCTATGATTTCCAGCTTATACTTTTGGTTAATAAAGAGCTTCCTTGATTTTTCTTTAGATATTTCTTTTCTGATAAATGGTAAATCCTGAGCAATAATTTCCTTCATCTTCTTTTCGATTATAGGTAAATCATCTGGTGTTATTGAGCGTGGTAATTCAAAATCATAGTAAAAGCCATTCTCAATAGCAGGACCAATACCGAATTTTGCTCCGGGAAATAATCCTTGTACTGCTTCTGCCATTACATGAGCGGCAGAGTGACGCACCTTTATTATCTGCTCTATTTTACCTTCTTGTTCCATTCTATGACTTCATCTTATATATGTATTATTACTCTAAAGAATACAGTGTGGATGATACTACTTGCAATAAGCATAACTGGAGAATCAATGTCTGCTATTTCTCGCTACTATACCAAGCTCTCTAACACAATTAATATAACGGTAAATTTGTAAATTATCATGATCTATAAATAAATTTAGTATCAAATATTCTGCTTCATTATCATTCCATATTCAAATGGGCAATACTGGACTTGAACCAGTGACCTCTGCGATG
>CAYPSP010000178.1:0-3207 GCA_964413335.1 uncultured Dehalococcoidales bacterium | reverse complement strand
TGTGTAAGATTTTAGCGTAGTTTGAGAAGCATGGTACGGATGCTTCAAAAACGTCTTCACTATGATAAATATTTTTTAGACTTTTATAACAGTTAATTACTGTTGGTAAATATTTGCCTTCCTCGAGGTTATGAAACGAAGGAGTCCTTCTGTTTTTTCTTATTGCCTTACACCATTGTTCTGCAATTTTTTCAGGTTGCCGCTCAGCAAAACCCAGCAACTTATCTGCAAATACCTGGTACATATTTTATTACCCCCTCACCTTGATTTAATAATATATTAATGGGAGAACCTTAACTATCATATAATAATCTATAAAAAACTTAAATATAATTTCACTCCAGAATCTCTTATTTTCTAGTACGTCTTTTACTTGTCACCTTTAATCGTGCCAAAGAGCGTCGCAATGATGCCTCGGCAGTAGTTACACTTGATGGTGATGGTTTCTTTTTAAGAATTTCCTCAGCACGTTTTCTAGCTTGCTCTGCGCGAGCTACGTTAATATCTTTAGCATATTCATAAGCATCGGCTAAAATAATAACTTTATCGTTACGCACCTCAAGAAAACCACCCAGCAATGCCAGCGTCTGTTTTGTGTCATCTTTTTTTATCACCAGTTCCCCAGGCTGCAGGACAGTCATAAAAGGGGCGTGATGAGGAAGAATTGTAAACTGTCCATCGAATCCCGAGGCAGTCAGCATAGTGACATCTTCAGAAAAACCAACTTTATCAGCGGTAACAATTTCCAGTTTAAAGGTAGTCATCAATCCCTCTCCATTTTCCTGGCTTTTTCTACAGCTTCGTCAATTCCTCCCACCATATAAAAAGCAGTCTCAGAGAGAGTATCGTGTTTTCCTTCCAGGATTTCTTTAAAGCCACGTATTGTCTCCCTGACTGGAACATATTTGCCTGGAATACCAGTGAAATGTTCAGCGACATGGAATGGCTGTGAGCAAAATCTCTGGATACATCGAGCTCGATGTACAATGAGCTTATCCTCATTGCCCAGTTCAGCCATACCCAGGATAGCGATAATGTCTTGAAGTTCTTTGTATCTCTCTAATGTTGCCTGTACTCCACGAGCAACTTTATAATGTTCTTCCCCCACAATAGCCGGGTCGAGTATCCTCGACGTTGAAGTTAGCGGGTCAACGGCAGGATAGATACCAAGCTCGGCAATTGAACGATCTAAGGCGATAGTAGCGTCGAGGTGATTATAAGTGGCTACGACCCCAGGGTCGGTATAGTCATCAGCAGGAACATAAACAGCTTGGAATGAAGTAATTGCACCTTTTTTGGTACTGGCGATTCTCTCTTCAAGTTCGCTTATATCAGCACTCAAGGTGGGTTGATAGCCTACAGCCGATGGCATACGACCTAAAAGCGCAGAAATTTCCATATTAGCCAGGATATGGCGGTAAATATTGTCTATGAAGAGGAGAACGTCCTGTCCTTCAACATCACGGAAATATTCTGCAATAGATACTCCTGCAAGCCCAACCCGGGCACGCACCCCAGGAGTCTCATTCATTTGCCCAAAAAGGAGGACGGTCTTATCTAAAACTCCAGTCCTTTTTAATTCCAACCATAAATCACTGCCTTCCCTCGACCGTTCCCCTATCCCAACAAAAACAGAGAATCCGCTGTGTTCAACGGCAATATTACGGATAAGCTCCATGATAATAACGGTCTTACCCACACCAGCACCACCATAGGCTCCTGCAGTACCTCCTCTGCTAAAGGGGCTTATTAAATCTATTACTTTTAGTCCTGTCTCCAGCATCTCAGGGAATACCTGCTGTTCATTAAAAGGAGGAGGAGGTCGATGGATGGGGTATCTCAGTTTTGTCTTTACTTCTCCCAGCTCATCAAGAGGCTCTCCGAAAACGTTAAAAAGTCTTCCCAGGGTTTCTTTGCCAACAGGTACACTTAACGGTTCTTCCGTATCAATTGCTTCAGCCCCTCTTGACAATCCTTCAGTTGGAGTGAGCGCAATCCCACGGACCCTGTTATTTCCAATATGCTGCTGGGTTTCAACAATTATTTTAATACCTTCTTGAGAAATAATGATGCCATTATTTATGGTTGGTAATTCACCTGGAGGAAACTCCATGTCAATTACAGTACCCATAATCTGAACTACTTTTCCCTTTGCCATTTTTCCCTTTCTGTACTATATCAATGCATCAGGCCAGCCGCGTAATGTCACAAAGCTCGTTTGTTATAGTTTCCTGCCTGGTTCTATTCATATTCAGTGTTAAATTCTGAATCATTTCTGTTGCATTATCACTGGCATTGCGCATGGCTAACATTCGTGCAGAATGTTCACTGGCAACAAGTTCAAGAATAGCATGATATAGCCATATTTCTATATATCGTGGTAGTAACTGTTCTAATACAGCAGCAGCATCCGGTTCCCAGATATATTCTTCTGTTACATATCCCGATTGAACTTCAGGCAGTTCAATCGGGAGTAACTTTTCTATTACAGGTTGCTGAATACTGGTATTGATTAAATTATTATAAGCGAGGTATATTAAATCAGTTTTAGCTTGTGAATAATCATCTATTACCATACGTGTTATAGGGTTAATATCTAATAGAGAGTGGTTATTACTTATGCCAGTAAATTCAGCACGTACATCCTGTTTAATACGAGATATAAAAGACTTGCTTTTCCGTCCAATGGTAATCAGATTAACCGGTACCGTTTGCTTTAGAAGAAAATCAACCAGTAAACGATTGAGCCTGTCGTTTAAATCACCGCAGAGTCCACGGTCAGTACTGATATGGACTACAGTTATTTTCTTTACCTCTCTCTTGGCAAGCAAAGGGAATCGTTTGCTTTGAAACTGTCGTTGCGCCGCTAAATCAGAAATCACCTGGCTTATTTTCTCGACATAAGGACGGCCTACAATAGCTTGGTCTTGAGCCCGCCTCATTTTAACGGTCGCTATCATTTCCATTGCCTTACAGATTTTGGAAGTGTCTTCGGCAATAGCAATATGTCGACTGATATTTTGGTTACTAGCCATAGTCACTCAATCAAGAAATAGCCGTTTTCAGTTCTTCCATAGCCGTCCTTAAAGGTTCTTCCATTTCCGGGGTTATTTCTTCCTCTTTATTGATACTCTGTTCCAGTTCAGGATGATTAGTCTTCATATAATTAAAGAAAGTCTGCTCATAATCTACGATTTTATCAATGGA
>CAYPSP010000177.1:0-3216 GCA_964413335.1 uncultured Dehalococcoidales bacterium | reverse complement strand
GCAGTTCACTTGATCAAGTACTTTTAATACTCTCGCCCCCTGCTCAATTGAATTATCATAATAAAAGCTGAGATGAGGGATAACTCTCAATCTTATACAAGCTGACAATTTTCTACGTAGGAAATTAGAAGCATCATTAAATCCTTCTATCACCTCTAATTTGCTGCTTTCCTCGCCTAAAACGCTAACAAAAACCTTGGCATTTCTCAAATCAGGAGAAGTCTCAACTCGTGTTACTGATATTATATTACTCAACCTGGGGTCGTTAACCTCACGTTCAAGTAATTTACTAATCTCACGCTTGAACACCTCATTTAATCGTTCAGTACGCCTAGACATGTATTTTTTATCGGCAACCAAGAGTCGTCATGAATCACAAAATAAAGGGATATTCTAGGTTACCCTTTCCTCTCTGTAGAATTCTATAATATCGCCTACCTGTAAATCAGAAAACTGTTCTATCCCTATACCACATTCAAAACCAGCAAGAACTTCATTAGTAACCTCTTTAAAACGTTTCAGGCTAGATACATTTGATTCAGCAACCACCTTATTCTGCCGTAGTATTTTTACTTTGGCATTTCTCTTTGCCTTACCTTCGCTGATATACACTCCTCCTATCTTACTTTGCTTTCCGACTGCAAACACTGCCCGTACTTCAGCACGGCCTTCAAATACATTAGCGTATGTTGGTTCCAACTTCCCTTTTATTGCCTTCCCCACTTCCTCTTCTAATCTATAAATAACATCGTAACTCTGAATATCGATTTTTTCTAGTTCAGCCAATTGTTGTGCACCCATTGTAGGCCTTGTATTAAATCCAATTACAATGCCCTTTGAAGCTGAAGCAAGCATTACATCGTTTTCGGTAATGCTACCACTTGCAGCATGTATCACATTAGCCTTTACCTGTTCGGTGCTTAGTTGCTCTATAGATTTCTTTATCGGCTCAATACTGCCATTAACATCAGTCCTCAGTACAATATTAAGTTCTTTTATCTTCCCCTTACTTATCTGGTTGGAAATAGTACTTAAACTCGATAATTCATGAGGAACTTTTTTCAGCCTTTCACCAGTGATATTACGTGCTTCGCGGCCATAAGCAACTACAGTGAAGCTATTACCTGCACTTGGCACCCCATCCAAGCCTAGGATTTCTACAGGAGTAGACGGTCCTGCCTCCTTAACGGGATTCCCCTTATCATCGAACATAGCTTTAATCTTACCCCAGACAGTACCAGCTGCCACTATATTCCCCTGTCGTAAAATGCCACGCTGAACCAGCAAGGTAACCATTGCTCCTCTACTTCTATCAAGCCTGGCTTCAATTACGACTCCTTCTGGAGAACAACCAATATCAGCATTTAACTCTGCTATATCTGCGACTAGAAATACATTCTCCAGTAAGTCTGATATTCCTGTACCCTGTTTTGCAGATACAGGAACACAGATAACATCCCCTCCCCACTCTTCAATAATCAAACCAGAGTCTGCAAGTTGCTGTTTAACACGATCGATGTTTACATTGGCCTTATCTATTTTATTCATGGCGACCACTATTGGTACCTTAGCTGCCCTAGCATGATCTATTGCTTCCAGAGTCTGAGGCATAATGCCATCATCGGCAGCAACTACCAGTACAACAATATCTGTTGCCTGCGCACCACGTGCTCTCATAGCAGTAAAAGCCTTATGTCCAGGGGTGTCTAAAAACGTAATCTTATTACCATTAATAGCTGTTTGATATGCTCCGATGTGTTGAGTGATAGCCCCTGCTTCATGCTCTGTTACATTCGTTTCCCTGATGGCATCCAGTAGAGTTGTCTTCCCATGGTCAACATGCCCCATTACAGTAACCACCGGTGGACGAGCTTGTAATTCAGTTCCTGCCCGTTTAGAAATAGCACCGACTTCTTTGCGGTCCTTTTCAGATTGAGCTACGTAGCCAAAATCCGTGGTAATTATGGCCGCAGTGTTAAAATCAATTGCTTGATTTATGCCCGCCATGATTCCCCTTCGCATTAGCTGCTTTATTACTTTTACTGGTTCTGCTTTCAATAACGCAGCCAGTTGCTTGACGGTTATTGAAGTTGGAATTTCAATCTGAGGCAAGGCCGCTGGCATTGCTTTAATTGCCTTCCTTCTTTTAGGCTTCGTTTCCTTTTCCAATCCTGTATTTCCCAATATTACTTTTCCCCCAACAGTTTATTGTAAAAGTCTATCAAAGCTTGACGATTATCGCTACTAAACTTTGTCCGCAAACTATACTCCAATCGATTTTGCTTTATTCCTATCTCCCAACAATCCCTCCGGCGGCAAAGATAAGCACCCCTACCAGGCACCCTGCCAGAAGTATCTACTATTACGATTCCATCCTGGCTACATACTAAGTGTATCAAGTCTGCCTTGTTTTTTCTCTGTCGGCAAGCAACACAGGTACGTTTTGGTACATGTTTATCTCTAAGAGCCATTTTATTTCCGATTAGTATTCTTACGTTTGCCCTCTTTGCCTTTAGCCTTACCTTTTGCCCCCTTTTTCTTTCCTGTTCTTTGTGTTTGCCCTCTATCTGGCATAATATCTTCAGCAAAACGGAGTACAGGAGTCCCTTCCATCTGTGGCACAGGAGGTGCTACTATCGAGCGGAATTCCTCCCTAGCAAGCAGTGTATCTATATCCTCGCTTTCTTCTTTTTCTTCCTCCTCTACTTCTTCACTGGCAATCTCTATTTCCGGTTCTTTACTCTCTTCGTCATTTGATACTGCCTGTTTTTCTAGAGCTTCTAACTTAAAATCAGTAACAGGCTCCTCTTCTTTTTGCTCCTCTTCTGTAGTTACCGGAACTACAACAGAATCAAGTGAACTTATCTTTTCTGCTTCAGCAGCAGACACGCTCTTAATATCGATTCGCCGACCTGTCAATTTTGCTGCCAACCTGGCGTTTTGTCCTTCTTTACCTATAGCCAAAGATATCTGTTTGTCAGATACCACTACAGTGGCAGTGTTTTGTTCTTCATTCAGTTCGATATTTGATACTTGTGCTGGGCTAATAGCGTTAGAGATAAATATTTTAGGATTACTATGCCATTGAATTATATCTATTTTTTCACCATTCAATTCACTAATAATACTCTGTATTCTTATACCTCTAGTTCCCAAACAACAACCAACTGGATCTATCCCCTCTTGGCGACTTACTACAGCAATTTTACTTCTGCG
>CAYPSP010000176.1:0-3217 GCA_964413335.1 uncultured Dehalococcoidales bacterium | reverse complement strand
CATTACATGTGTGACATAACACTAGTGATCATTGTAATTCAATGTGTTATTTATTCTCGACCATCTCGAGAAATGCCTCTATTCTAGTGCGAAGCATCCCTTCCTGCGACAGTTGATACTCTCTGTTGATGCTCAAGTAAGGGCTTTTCGCTTTCTTATATTCCTTTCTCATAAATAAATACCGATAATCCAGGGGAAGAGAATAGAGTGAGCGAAGTTCAACCACGCCCTGTACATCAAACTCCTTCATCCACCCCAAGTTCCTCTCTGCCTGCATGCCCCATTGGGCCATGCGCGACAATCCTGGTCTCTTTATATAACGCTCAGCTATAGCCTCTAAGGGATCATCTCCGCCATCATCGACATCATCCCAGAAATACTGGGAACCCGTATCAAATTCGTCCATTACTACAATGGCTCCACTGTCCTCTACAAGCTTTACATACCCCGGATGGTCAAGCCACTCTCCTCCCATAAAAATCCTCGGCTTCTTCTTATCACTGCTATTTATTTTTCGTGACTTCAAATAAGGTATCAGCGATTCTAATGTTTCATTGAACATCTCTCTTGGCATGATCCGGGCGGTAGTTGTGATACCCAACGCTTCCGCACCCGTAACATGCGGGTTGTCACTTTTTCTTAATTTATATAATTCTCTTAGGAGAGATCTCATTTTGTTAAATATTTTTACTTGTTGATGAAGAGCTTCTGAGGTGATTTTCTTGCCAGAATACTGCTCTATTGATTCTTTGAACTCCTCAACAGATCTCTTCCACATACCCAGCGTAGTCGGAGAAACCGTATGAGGAAGATAGACTAGGTATGAAGAACTCGGCTTCTTAATGTGAACAAGCACATCCCATAATCTCTTAAAGTCGTCATCGATTTGTGTAGTCGCCATTCCATCTACGAAGTCCAGTTCTCCACTCATAAATGATTCCAGCACATGGGTACAATAACAGCATGTCATGGACGGACGATGCATAGAGGCCCTTGGAGTAGCATCATTCCACGAACCCGTGATTCTCCACGGAAGAAGATCTGCCGCCGCAATGATTTCCTCGGGAACATATATGTCTAAAAGACCAAATACTTTTTTACCTTCTTTTTTCCATTCTAATGCCCACTTGCTTCTATTTTCAGGCGCATTACCTTTTACAAGCATCTGAAGTTTGTCTTCCATCGGTTGTACTCCTTATCTTGTGATTATTGGTATTTCTTAAGTAAATCGTATATATAAGATAATTTTTAACACCCCACTCGTAAAATACTGCTTTATTTGTCTCTATATTATTTTGTCATGTCATTTTTTCTTGCCGTACAAATTTCCACAAAATCTTCTAAGCGGTTGTGGAAATCATTTCTATCGTACATGCTGCTCTCTAACATCCTGCCTTCAATAAGAAGTGTCGGTATTCCCAGTTCTTTTTCCGCAGTATCTGCAACTACTTTTCCAAGATTATTGCTGGTAGGACAACCCCATTGCAGAAAATAGATAATTCCGTCTAAATGAAGGTCACGGCATGAATGCATATGAGTATCCACCCAATATTGGCCTGTGCGCCCCCAAACAAAATCCATCTGTCTTGCTTCTTCTTCCAAGGGTGTAAGTTTTCTCCCCGGCCATGGATCAAACCAGATAGACTCTCTTCCGGAAAACCAGCCGTTGTAGATTGTCATTTCTGCAGCTGGAATTGATACTCCTCTTTGTTCCAACCAACTGAAGGGATCATCATAGAACGGTCCGGCTACCGACCACAAAAGTCTCAATTTCTCCTCCGGCTGGGCAGCCGAAAACCCTTGCTCAACCCGTTCACCAACTTCTTCAACATATAAACGCATATATTCAACAGCTTTGGCAGGATCAGGGTACATATTGGCCAAACGAATTTCTCTGAAGCTCTCCCTGCCACTCAAAGGACAGGGTATAGTTGCTTTAAGCTTCCATAATTTCTTAAACTCCAATAGAAACTGCCGGTCATAGTCCATTATCTCGATTAAGCGGGACTCATCGTATTTAGCTCCCGGCACAGTCTTTTCAACGTATTCGATCATCTCCTCCATTTGTGTAGTAACGTATGCCAATCCTTCCTCATCATGCTCTTGTTTATAGCTTTTCACAGGTACATCAATGTTAAAACTAGGGATATCCAAGAATTGACACACTGTTGCATGGGCAAGATAAACGGGAATACATTCAAAATTTGACATAGCTGTAAAACTAGGTTTTGGGAAATCGCCATTCAGTATCATGGGAAGGAGAATCGAGCATCTATCACAGGTATGTTCTGGCATACCTTCTTTCCTAATGATATCAAAATACCTTGTCGCTTCTTCTCCATGAGTTCTATCCGCCGCCATAATCGCATCCCACGGGACTATTCCCATGGCTCTCGTGAGCCCACCAAGCCCCAGTGCTCCAATAGGCTTGCCAGATCTAGTGGCCTCTCTTTGTTCAATTCTTAAGTCCCTCTCCAGTTCATAAAGCATTATGTTCGATTTAGGCTTACTTGGATCGGGATCACTCTTTATTCTTTTAATACGTCTTTCACATGTTGCAATTTCACGTTCCAGATACGCCAATCCTGCACTTGCTTGTTGCGTCATTTCATACCTCCCTTATTTCTTCTTCTTTAATGTCTTAATATTCGAGCAATTATTATGCCAAATCCAATAAATATAATGACAACAAATACTTATTGAATCGTATTGAGTTGGTTTATGTAAGAATTGGTAACATGTTACTCAGCATGAGCAAAATATTACACAAATTATTTGATTTGAACTATTGAGTTTGTTAGCATTAGCAAGAGGGTGTTTCTAGATTCATTCTTTGGATTCTATAATGTGAGTCTCCGAACAACAACAAGGTGGGGTTGAACGCTACCTAGCCCAAAGACTTAACCCAAAGGTGGGTTCACGTTACCCCGATGCTGAGCCGATTGAGGTGAACATTCCAGGTCAGGAATAACCATAATCCCAGGCTTGGGATATATATTGTCCCTCAATTCTTTTGCCGATTTGATAAAATCATCAAAATACCGTGCGACCTCTGGGCCGTTTTGTCTTTCGATGACTTGCAGTTCACCAATTAACTGAACTAGAAACTCATTATTGATTTGCATTAGTTATTACCCTCTCTACCTTAAAATGGGACAATCCGAAAGGTTGGATGGGTCATCCCGCCGGATGAAAACTCAGAGTTTGTAGCCCGAAT